>NZ_JBEYZW010000113.1:0-20839 GCF_040646215.1 Streptomyces sp. NPDC046215
GCAGCCCCCTGGGGGGGGCGCCCCCCCTGGTCGCCCCCCCCCCTACGCGCATCCGCCTCCCGGGGCCTCAGGGCCGCCCCGGAGGCTCTCAGATCCGGACCTGGACGGCGCGGGCCAGCCGGTCGTGCAGGCCGCGGGTGTCGCGGTCCCAGATGACCGCGGGGATGACGATCGCGAGGAGTACGCTCCGAAGGAGGACCCGCGGGAGGCTCAGCCGCCCGCCCGTCACGGAGACGACCCGCAGCCCGAGGAGGCGCTTGCCGGGGGTGCAGCCGACCGTACCGACAGTGAGCACACTGAGTACGAAGAAGATCAGCAGGGCCCAGTTTCCCGCCTGCTGGGGCTTGCCGTCCGCGAGGAGCGCGTAGGCGATGAGCATGCACAGCGCCCAGTCGATGAAAAGGGCCCCGAAACGCCGCCCGAGGGGCGCGACCGAGCCCGGCCCGCTCTCCGGCAGCCCGAGGCGCTCGCCCCGGTGGCCGAAGTCGACGCCCATCTCCTCAGCGGCCGCGCGGGGGCCCGAGAGCCATGAGCCGATTGCTTGCCTGTTGTCCACCCGTCCACGGTACTGCGACCGCATACGTTCCTCGCGGCCCGGGTCCGGCATTCGCCGTTTCGGCGCGGTTCCCGGCCGCGCGGCGGTTAACCTCTGCGAAACAAATGGGTCACGCTCGGGAAATGCCGTCTCTCTAGGGTCGGCCCCAGCGCGCCACTGCACAAGAACTCATATGGACCCGCATATGGACTGCGCTGGACCGCGCCACCGAAGCAACCCCGACCGCTACCGGCCGGGCTAGGAGGAGTTGGATGTTCCAGAACGGCGACGACGCCAAGAAGTTCATCGCGGACGAGGACGTCAAGTTCGTCGATGTCCGCTTCTGCGACCTGCCTGGCGTGATGCAGCACTTCACGATTCCGGCAGCGGCGTTCGACCCGGCCGAGGAGCTCGCCTTCGACGGTTCGTCGATCCGCGGATTCCAGGCCATCCACGAGTCCGACATGGCGCTGCGCGCGGACCTGTCGACGGCACGCGTCGACCCGTTCCGCAAGGACAAGACGCTCAACATCAACTTCTTTATCCACGACCCGATCACGGGCGAGCAGTACAGCCGTGACCCGCGCAACATCGCCAAGAAGGCCGAGGCGTACCTCGCCTCCACCGGCATCGCGGACACCGCTTACTTCGGGCCCGAGGCCGAGTTCTACGTCTTCGACAGCGTGCGCTTCAACACCGCGGCGAACGAGTCCTTCTACCACATCGACTCCGAGGCCGGCGCCTGGAACACCGGTGCGGTCGAGAACAACCGCGGTTACAAGGTGCGCTACAAGGGCGGCTATTTCCCGACCCCGCCGGTGGACCACTTCGCCGACCTGCGCGCCGAGATCTCCCTGGAGCTGGACGCGCAGGGCCTTCAGGTCGAGCGCCAGCACCACGAGGTCGGCACGGCCGGCCAGGCCGAGATCAACTACAAGTTCAACACGCTGCTGGCCGCGGCCGACGACCTGATGCTCTTCAAGTACATCGTGAAGAACGTCGCCTGGCGCAACGGCAAGACCGCGACCTTCATGCCGAAGCCGATCTTCGGTGACAACGGCTCGGGCATGCACGTGCACCAGTCGCTGTGGTCGGGCGGCGAGCCGCTCTTCTACGACGAGCAGGGCTACGCCGGCCTGTCGGACACCGCCCGCTACTACATCGGCGGCATCCTCAAGCACGCCCCGTCGCTGCTGGCCTTCACCAACCCGACGGTGAACTCCTACCACCGCCTGGTCCCCGGCTTCGAGGCCCCGGTCAACCTGGTCTACTCCCAGCGCAACCGCTCCGCCGCGATGCGCATCCCGATCACGGGCTCCAACCCGAAGGCCAAGCGCGTCGAGTTCCGCGCCCCGGACCCGTCCTCGAACCCCTACCTCGCCTTCTCGGCCCTTCTCCTGGCCGGCCTGGACGGCGTCAAGAACAAGATCGAGCCGGCGGAGCCGATCGACAAGGACCTCTACGAGCTCGCCCCCGACGAGCACGCGAACGTGGCGCAGGTCCCCACCTCCCTCCCGGCGGTCCTGGAGGCCCTCGAGGCCGACAACGAGTACCTCCAGGCGGGCGGCGTCTTCACCCCGGACCTGATCGAGACCTGGATCGACTACAAGCGCACCCAGGAAATCGCCCCGATCCAGCTGCGCCCGCACCCGCACGAGTTCGAGATGTACTTCGACCTCTAAACCGCGGGTCGCGACATCCGAACACGTCCGAGCCCCGTCACCGCCCCTCGTGGGTGGCGACGGGGCTCCGTCGTGCGAGGCGGCGTGCCGGCTAGGGGGTCTCGGCGGGGATCAGGGAGCGCACCAGGCGGCACGTCGTGGCCGAGGGCGGGCGGACGCCTATCTTGGCCGCCACCCTGCGGATCCTTCGGTTGTCCGCCTGCTTCGGGCGCTGGACGCCCGAGTGGAGCAGGGCGATGGCCAGGCGCATCGCCTTCAGCTGGCGGTTGTGCGACTCGTACCAGGCGCGCGGCTGCCCTGCGGGCAGGCGCTTCTTCGGCAGGGTCGCCAGGGTGGGCAGGTTCGGGAGAGGTGTTACGGCTATGGCCATCGGCATCCTCCTGACGCGGTCGTGAGCCCTCGCTCAACTCCCCCTATTTTACTGCGGGGCACTGACAATCGGCCCTGATCAGACGGCCTTTCGACGGTGGGGCGATACCGTTGGGCGCATGGAGATCTGGATCAATCCCGCCTGTTCCAAGTGCCGCGCCGCGGTCAGGCTGCTCGACGACGAAGGGGCGGATTACACCGTCCGCCGCTACCTCGAGGACGTGCCGAGCGGCGAGGAGATCCGCGAGGTCCTGGGCCGGCTCGGGCTGGAGCCCTGGGACATCACGCGGACGCAGGAGGCCGAGGCGAAGGAGCTCGGCCTCAAGGACTGGCCGCGTGACGCGGGGGCGCGCGACCGCTGGATCGCGGCGCTCGCCGCACACCCGAAGCTGATCCAGCGGCCCATCATCACGGCGGACGACGGCTCGGCACTGGTGGCCCGCACGGACGAGGCGGTCCGGGAGGCCGTCTCCCGGACCGCGGGCTGATCCCCCGGGGCGGCCGGCGCCGTCAGCCGAGCGGGATGCCGAGGACGCTCTCCAGCCGGGGGATCGTCTCGGCCGGGGTGGTGTCCAGGACAGTGGCCATGCCGAGGTCGCCGGCCGGTGTGAGGTTGCGGGGCGAGTCGTCCACGAAGACGCAGTCCGCCGCCGGAAGGCCGAGGGCCTCCAGGGCGATGGGATAGATCGCCGGGTCGGGCTTGCGGACGCCGTGGTGCTCCGAGAGGACCACGGCATCGCAGAGGGTGTCGAGGTCGTAGCCCTCGTAGGGGTCGTACGGGTCCGAGCCGAGGCTGTTGGTGAGGAGGGCGATCTTCACGCCCGCCCGGCGGGCGGACCGCACGGCGGCGAGCAGCGCCGGCTCGGGGCTGAGGCCGGCCAGGACGCGGCCGATCAGGTTCGTCGCGTCGACGCCCAGCAGGGGTGCGGTGCGGGTGTTCCACTCGGCCTGGGTGATCGCGCCGCACTCCAGCTCCCGGTACAGCTCCCGCCCGACCGGGTCGGCCGAGACGACGTTCAGGAAGGCGTCGGGGTCGAGGCCCTCGCTGCGGCAGAAGGCACGGGTGCTGTCGGCGACCGGGGTCGTGAGGACCCCGCCGAAGTCGAGGACCAGTCCATGGCGTCGGGGCGTGGGCATACGGGGCTCCTGCGGCTGCGGCGGGATACGGATTCCGTGCGGCTTTTCCGGCTTTCCGGTCACTTCCCTGCTTGATCCTGCTCGATGCGATTCCGGCCTGCTCAATGCGATTCCGGCGCCTCTCACGCTACCCACCGCGTTCCGTCACCCGGCCAATTCGACTGCTTCCGTAAAGGAATTGATCACCTGGAGGCTATCTGGAGGTAACAACGGCTGATTTGATGTGGACAGCTCATCCCCCACGTGTCCAGGGAGTTGCAGTGCCGCTCGTCAAGCCCGCCCGGATCGCCTCCACGGTCGCCACCGCCCTCACCGCCGTCGCCCTCACCGCGGCCCTGCCGCAGACGGCTCAGGCCGCACCGTCCGGTGCCGCCGCGGTGCCGGAGTTGAAGGTGCTGACGTACAACGCCTTCCTCATGAGCAAGAACCTCTATCCCAACTGGGGCCAGGACCACCGCGCCAAGGCGATTCCGGCCGCCGGATTCTTCCAGGGCAACGATGTGGTCGTCCTGCAGGAGGCTTTCGACAACGGCGCCTCCGACGCGCTCAAGGCCGATGCCGCGCGGCAGTATCCGCACCAGACCCCGGTCGTCGGGCGGAGCAAGGACGGCTGGGACGCCACCGGCGGGAAGTATTCCGCCACCACGCCGGAGGACGGCGGCGTCGCCGTGCTCAGCAAGTGGCCGATCGTCCGCAAGGAACAGGTCATCTTCAACGACGCGTGCGGCGCCGACTGGTGGTCGAACAAGGGCTTCGCCTATGTGGTGCTGGACGTGAACGGCACCAAGGTGCACGTCGTCGGCACGCACGCCCAGTCGACCGACCCCGGCTGTGACGCGGGCGCGGCGGTGGCGGACCGGGCGAAGCAGTTCCGGCAGATCGACGCGTTCCTGGACGCCAAGCGGATTCCCTCGGGCGAGCAGGTCATGGTGGCGGGCGACTTGAATGTCGACTCGCACGGCTCCGAATACGCGTCGATGCTCACGAACGCGGACCTGGCACCCGCGGATTCGCGCACCGGGCACGCGTTCTCCTTCGACACCAAGGACAACTCCATCGCGGCCTACCGCTACCCGGCGGACGGCCGCGAGGACCTCGACTACGTGCTGCACCGCAAGGGCCACGCCCGCCCCGCGGGCTGGGGGAACAAGGTGATCAAGGAGGCGTCCGCGCCCTGGACGGTGTCCAGCTGGGGCAAGGAGTACAGCTACACCAATCTCTCGGACCACTACCCGGTCACGGGCGGGACGAGCTGATTCCCTCGGCCTGGAGTGGACGCATAAACGCGCCTTCGTATCCGCCCAAGCCCCGGCCCGGCGACCGTGTCGCGGTGGTATCGCCGTCCTCCGGTCTGCCGGGCCTCTTCCCCACCCCGTACGCACTCGGTCTGCACCGGCTGGAGTCGCGGTTCGGGCTCGTCCCGGTGGAATATCCGGCCACCAGGAAGATGGGGTCCACACCGCGCGAGCGCGCCGACGACCTCCACGCGGCCTTCGCCGACAGGGACGTCAAGGCCGTGTTCGCCAGCATCGGCGGGGACGACCAGATCACGGTTCTCCGGCACCTCGACCGGGAATTGGTCCGGTCACACCCGAAACCGTTCTTCGGTTACAGCGACTGCACCAACTTGCTGGCCTGGCTGTGGAATTGCGGGCTCGTCGGCTATCACGGGGCCGCGGTGATGACGCAGCTGGGCCGGCCCGGGGCCATGCACCCGCGGACGGCGGATTCCCTGCGCGCCGCCCTTTTCTCCTCCGGGCCCTACGAACTCACCGAGAGCGACGCCTTCAACGATGTCGACCGGTCGTGGGAGGACCCCGCGACCTTCGCGAGCGAGCCGCAGCTGACGCCCTGCGCGGGGTGGTCGTGGCGGAACGCGGACCGGGTGGTCGAGGGAGTCTCGTGGGGAGGCAACATCGAGGTCCTCTCCTGGCTCCTGATGGCCGATCGGGAGATCCTCAGCCCTGAGGCGTACGAGGGGTGCGTGCTGTTCCTGGAGACCTCGGAGGAGCTTCCCCAGGCCGAGGAGGTCTACCGCATCCTGCAGAGCATGGGTGAGCGGGGCCTGCTGCGGCGGTTCCCGGCCTTGCTGATGGGACGGGCCAAGGCTTGGTCATTCGGGCGGCCCCTGAGCCGCGAGGACGGTGCGGCGTACCGGCGGGCGCAGCGCGAGGCGGTGGAGCGGGCCCTGGCGGAGTACGCGCCGGAGGCGCTCGCCGTCTTCGATGTCGACCTGGGGCATACCGACCCGCAGTTGGTGATTCCCTACGGCGGCGCGGTGCGGGTCGACGGCCCCGCCCGGCGGATCACTGTCACCTACTGAAGTGTCAGTGGGGGATGACAGGATTCTCCTACCGGGCCGCTGTCGGCGAGCGGCCCATCGAGCGAGGGGGATCCATGCTGCCCATCACCGTGAACACCGAGACTGGTGAGGTCCGTTCGCAGGTCACCGCCGAGGAGCTGGCCGAGCTGATCGGGAGACTGGGCGGGGAGGGCGACCGCTTCGTGGTGGTCGAGCGGCTGGAGGGGGAGCGCGACCACTACATCCAGACGTGGCACGAGGGCGACGGGCCGTACGAGGTGGAGTACCGGGCCGGTGCGCCGGAGCGGCACTTCGGGGTGCGGATGGACGGGGCCGAGGCCGTCGTGGCCGTGTTCCTGGCCTGGGCGCGGGGCACCGAGGGGTGGGCGGACGGCCACGCGTGGGAGCGCGTCGAGCTGTCGGCGGCCGACGACGAGGACGGGCTTCCGCTCGGCCAGGAGCTGCTGGAGGAGGCGGAGGACCAGGCCCGGCTGCTGATCCGGTGCGGGTTCGACACGGCCGAGGAGATCGCGGAGGACGTGTCCGACTACTTCTACGCCGACGGCGAGACCCCGGTGTCCCCGGCCGCCGCCCGGGAGATCGTCGACAGGCTGTGGCGCGAGCGGCTGGCCGAGCAGGAGACGTGGCCCGAGGTGACCGACGCCGACCGGGTGGCGGCGGCCTTCGCGGCGCTGGAGGCGGACGGCGTCACGGCCCGGATGCACTTCACCTGCTGCACCAAGTGCGGCTTCGCGGAGATCGGGGCGGAGGCGGCCGAGGGCGACCACGGGTTCGTCTTCTTCCCCTGCCAGGACACCGAGAAGGCCGCCGAGGGGCACGGCCTGTGGCTCGCGTACGGCGCTCATCTCCCCGGCCCGGAGGACGGCGGGGATGAGGCCGGAATGTTCGACTCCGGTACCGGGGAGGCCCGTTCGGCCGGAGGCGGGACGGCCGCCCTGGAGGCGACCGCGGCCGTCGGGCGCGAGGTGGTGACGGCGCTCACAGCCGCCGGGCTGTCCGTGGTCTGGGACGGCGACCCGGACCGGGCGATACGCGTGCAGCCCCTGGACTGGCGCAGGCGGCTGCCGGTGCGCTGAGCGCGGGCGTTCCGTATCGGCCGTCAGGAGAGGACTGCTGTCCCGTCGCGGGTCATGCTTCAATAGGGGCATGGCGAGCTTCCAGAACACCGCGACGGGTCACAGCGACCTCGAGCCTTTCTGGCCTTCCCGTCAGCACCACGACTTCGACCGAGTGTGTTGCCGCGCGACCTCCGCGCAGGCCCACTCCTTCCGCTGACCCTCACGTCGAAGTCAGCCGCCGGTCACCAGTTCCGGCCAACGGCCCCGCGCAACGCACGTCCACTCGACGGTTTCTCGCGCGAAAGAGCTGAGCTCTCCATGACGCATCTCCGTACCCTGACCGTGCCCGCTCCGTCCGCCCACGCCACCGCGCAGGCGGCCCCGGCCACCTCCCCCGCCGCCCACGCGGCGCCCCGCCACCGGCTCCGGGCCGTCGCCCCGGACGAGGTGTCCCCGGTCGCCGCGCTGCTGCACTCCGGCGCGGCGACGTGGCTGCCCGCGCCGCAGCACACGGTGCCCTCGCTGCCGGGCCAGCCCCCGATGGTCGGCTATCTGGTGCTCGTACCGGCCGAGCAGCCCGCCCCCGGCTCGGCACCCGGACCGGGCTCCGCACCCGGACCGGGCTCCGCATCCGGGCCGGGCTCCGCACCCGCCGGCCTCCAGGGGGACGCACTGGTGAGCATCGACCCCGAGCAGCGGGCGGCCCGGGTCTCGGGGCGGCTGCTGGATCTGACGTACCTGGAGTTCGAGCTCCTCGCCCACCTCGTCGCGCACCCCCACCGGGTGCACACCCGCGACCAGCTGGTGACGACCGTCTGGGGCTACGGGCACGTGGGCGACGGGCGCACCGTGGACGTCCACGTGGCCCGGCTGCGCCGCAAGATGGGGGCCGAGCACCGCGCCTCGATCGTCACCGTCCGCCGGGTGGGCTACAAGTACGCGCCGCCGGTCTCCTTCTGAACCTCTCCCGCGCGCCGAGCCGAGCAGAGCGGCAAGAGTGGGGGGCTAGGTACACCATGACCGGGGTGATGCCCCCCGTGACCCGCTGACCTGCGCAAGTCACACTGGAGTCCGGTCCGGGGGACGGGCCGTACGGCTCGGCGCGCAGGGAGACAACACATGAAGGTCCGCAACGGTCTGCTGGCCGGGGCGCGGGGGCTGTGGCTGACGCTCTACGGGATCCTGGTGTCCACCCTGCTGTTCACCCTCACCCTCGTCTCGCTCTGCCTCACCCTGCTGGGGATCGGCCTCTTCACCACTCCGGTCCTCCTGTCCGCGGTGCGCGCCCACGCGAACCGGCACCGGGCCCAGGCGATGGCGTGGTCGGGGGTGCGCATCCCGGCGCCGTACCAGCGGCTGCCCGCGCGGCGTGGCGGCATCGCCGGCCAGGTCGAGCTCTGCACCACCTTGCTGAAGGACCCGGCGACCTGGCGCGACATCCAGTGGCTGCTGGTGAACTTGTCGGTGGGCGCGGTCGTGGCCCTGCTGCCCGCCACGCTGCTGATCTACGCGGTGTGGGGGCCGGTGCTGGCCCTGGGCGTGTGGAAGCCGATCGTGGCGGCCGACGGCACCCAGTGGTTCGCGTTCGTCCCGATCACCGGCCAGTTCACCGCCAACCTGGCCGCCGCCACCGGGATCGGCTTCGGCGTCCTCGGCCTGTTCGTCAACCCCACCCTGCTGCGCTGGCACTTCGCGCTCAGCGAGCCGCTGCTGCGGCCGACCCGGGCACGCGAGCTGGCCCTGCGGGTCGACCACCTGACCGAGACCCGGCACGACGCGGTGGACAGCTCCGCCGCCGAGCTGCGCCGCATCGAGCGCGACCTGCACGACGGCGCCCAGGCCCGGCTCGTGGCCATGGGCATGAGCCTGGGCACCATCGAGGCGCTGATCGAGACGGATCCCGCCCAGGCCAAGCGGCTGCTGGCCGCCGCCCGCGCCGATTCGGCCGAGGCCCTGACGGAGCTGCGCGACCTCGTCCGCGGCATTCACCCGCCCGTGCTCGCCGAGCGCGGCCTGGGGGACGCGCTGCGGGCCCTCGCGCTGCGGATGCCGGTGCCCGTCGAGGCCGACGTCGAGCTGCCGGGGCGGGCCGAGGAGCCGGTCGAGTCGGCCGCGTACTTCGCGGTCAGCGAGGTGCTCACCAACGCCGCCAAGCACTCCGGCGCCCGGCGGATGTGGCTGGACGCACGCCACACCGAGGGCAGGCTGCGGATTTCCGTCATCGACGACGGCCGCGGCGGCATCGTCTTCCCCGCACCCCGCTCGGCGGCCGGGACCGGCAGCGGCCTGGCGGGCATCGAGCGGCGCCTGGGGGCGTTCGACGGTGTCCTGACCGTCAGCAGCCCGGCCGGCGGTCCCACCATGGTCACGATCACGCTGCCCTGCGCGCTGCGCTGACGGCGCGTCACCGCCCGCCCGGCCGGTCCCCGGGCGCCCGGCGATCGGCGAAAATCGGGGGAGCCCCCCTTCGACCGTGGAGTTCCCGTGCGCGTTGTGCTCGCCGAAGACCTGTTCCTGCTGCGGGACGGGCTCGTCCGGCTGCTGGAGGCGTACGGCTTCGAGATAGCGGCGGCCGTGGAGAGCGGGCCGGAGCTGGCCGGGGCGCTGGCCGAGCTGAAGCCCGACGTGGCGGTCGTGGACGTCCGGCTGCCGCCGTCGTTCACGGACG
The DNA here is from genome assembly GCF_040646215.1 of Streptomyces sp. NPDC046215. NCBI lineage: Bacteria > Bacillati > Actinomycetota > Actinomycetes > Kitasatosporales > Streptomycetaceae > Streptomyces > Streptomyces sp. NPDC046215. Next base: position 9,773 of record NZ_JBEYZW010000113.1, read on the forward strand.
AGGGGCTGCAGTGCGCGCTCGCGGCCCGGCGGGAGACGCCGGGGCTGCCGGTGCTGGTGCTGTCCCAGCACGTGGAGCAGCTCTACGCGCGGGAGCTGCTCGCCGACGGCAGCGGCGGGGTCGGGTACCTGCTGAAGGACCGGGTCTTCGACGCGCAGCAGTTCGTCGAGGCCGTGCGCCGGGTGGCGCACGGCGGTACGGCGATGGACCCCCAGGTCATCTCGCAGTTGCTGTCCCGGCGCTCGCAGGACCGGCCGATGGGCCGGCTGACGCCGCGTGAGCGGGAGGTGATGGAGCTGGTGGCGCAGGGCCGGTCCAACGCGGCGGTGGCGGCCCAGCTGAACGTCACCGAGCGGGCCGTCGCGAAGCACACCTCGAACATCTTCGGCAAGCTCGGCCTGCCGCCGTCCGATGACGACAACCGCCGGGTTCTCGCCGTTCTGGCCTACCTCGACCACGGCTGACCGGCGGCTCTCTGCGCGCCCCATTGCTCCCCCTTGTGCCGGGGATTAGCGTGCGCCTCGCACGCGTCCGTTGTCGCATAAGCACACAGGGGATCGTCATGACCGCACTGCCGAGACCGTTGCCCGGACCGTCGAGACGTCTGCTGCTGGGTGCCGCCGGGGCGATCGGCGCGGGAGCCGCCCTCGGCTCCCCCACCCCCGCGGCGGCGGTGACGGCCGGGCGGCACCGGCTCACCGGCTTCGACACCGCCGCGGCGCGCGCGGCCCTGGTGCGGCTGCTCGGGGAGCACGCGGAGCAGTTCGCCCTGACCCCGCTGGCCGGGGGCGAGGAGCGGTTCGAGGTCACCGGCCGGCCGGGCAGGATCGAGGTGGCGGGCACGAGTCCGGGAGTGCTGCTGACCGGGGTCCACTGGTACCTGAAGTACGTGTGCGGGCAGCACCTGACGTGGAGCGCCCGGCGGCTGGACCTGCCGCGCGAGCTGCCCGCCCCGGCCGGCCCGCTGCGGCGCTCGACCCGGCTGCGCCACCGCTTCGCGCTCAACGACACCAACGACGGCTACACCTTCCCGTACGCCGACTGGGACTACTGGGAACGGATGATCGACATCCTGGCCCTGCACGGCTGCAACGAAGTGCTGGTGATCGCCGGGCACGAGGCCGTCTACCACCGGGTGCTGAAGGACTTCGGCTACAGCGACGCCGAGGCCCGCGCGTGGCTGCCGGCGCCGTCGCACCAGCCGTGGTGGCTGCTGCAGAACCTCAGCGGGTACGGCGGGCCGCTCTCCCCCGGGCTGATCGCGCGCCGCGCCGCGCTGGGCCGGCGCATCGCGGACCGGCTGCGCGAGCTGGGCATGGCCCCGGTCTTCCCCGGCTTCTACGGGTCCGTCCCGGACGGCTTCACCGCGCGGAACCCGGGGGCCCGCGTCGTCCCCCAGGGCATCTGGCACGGTTTCAAGCGCCCGGACTGGCTGGATCCGCGCACCGCCGTCTTCGGGCGGGTCGCGGCCTCTTTCTACCGCCACCAGGCCGAGGTGCTCGGTGCGGCGGGGCACTTCAAGATGGACCTGCTGCACGAGGGCGGGACGGCGGGCGGGGTGCCCGTCGCGGCCGCCGCGCAGAGCGTCGAGCGGGCGCTGCGCGCCGCGCACCCGGACGCGACGTGGGTGATCCTGGGCTGGCAGGACAATCCGCTGCCCGAGCTGCTCGGCGCGGTCGACCGCGAGCGGATGCTGATCGTCGACGGCATCTCCGACCGCTACACGAGCGTCACCGACCGGGAGAAGGACTGGGGCGGCACCCCTTACGCCTTCGGCTCGATCCCGAACTTCGGCGGCCGGACGACCATCGGCGCCCGGACGCACATCTGGAACGAGAAGTTCTTCGCGTGGCGCGACAAGCCCGGCAGCGCCCTGGTGGGGACGGCGTACATGCCGGAGGCCGCCGACCGCGACCCGGCCGCCTTCGAGTACTTCTCCGAGCTGGCCTGGCAGGAGCGGCGGCCCGACCCGGCGCGGTGGTTCGCCGGGTACGCCGACTTCCGCTACGGGCGGGAGGACGGCGGGGCGCGGGAGGCGTGGGCGGCGCTGCGGGACACCGCCTACCGGCAGCACGCGCACGAGCGCAGCGACCCGCACGACAGCCTCTTCGCGGCCCGCCCGGACCTCGCCGCCGACCGCGCGGGCGCGTACGCCCCCGACGCCCTGTCCTACGACCCGGCCCGCTTCGACGCGGCGCTCACCGGGCTGCTGGCCGTCGGCGAGGCGCTGCGCGGCGGCGACACCTACCGCTTCGACCTGGTGGACGTGGCCCGGCAGGCGCTCGCGCACCGCAGCCGGCAGCTCCTGCCCGAGCTCCGCGGCGCGTACGCCCGCAAGGACCTGCCGGCGTTCCGGTCCCTGTCGGCGCTGTGGCTGCGGCTGATGCAGCTGTCGGACGAAGTGGCGGGCGGGCACCGGGCGTTCCTGCTGGGGCCGTGGAACGCGGCGGCGCGGGCGATGGCGGACGGGGACGGCGAGGCGGCGGAGCTGGAGCGCACGGCCCGGGTGCTGATCACGGTCTGGGGCGACCGGGCCACCTCGGACGGCGGGAAGCTGCACGAGTACGCGAACCGGGACTGGCACGGTCTGATGGCCGACTTCTACCTGCCGCGCTGGCGGCGCTGGCTGGAGGAGCTGGAGGACGCGCTGCGGCAGGGGCGGGCGCCGCGGGCCGTGGACTGGTTCGCGGTGGAGGAGCCGTGGACGCGGGAGCGCAAGGAGTACCCCCTGCGGCCCGTGAACGACGCCTACCGCACGGCGCTGCGCGTGCGGGACACCCTGGCCGCCGCCCCCTACCAGGGGGCGCTGTCCACCACGTCGGTGCCGGCCTCCGTGCCGCCGGGCGGCACCGCGGCGGTCACCGTCTCCTTCACCAATGTCAACGGGCTGCGGGGCACCGGCCGCGTCGACCTCGCGGTGTCCGGCGTGCCGGCCGAGGCACAGGGACCGACGTCGCTGCCGGCCCTGCCCCCGGGCGGCACGGGCACGGCCCGGTGGCGGGTGACGGCCCCCTCCACGCCGCTCGAACATCCGCTCCAGCCGCTGCCGTACGAGGTGAGGGCCCGGTACGGGCCGCAGGGCGAGGAGCGGGTGCGGTCGGTGTCGGCCGGCACGCTGTTCCTGGCGGGGCCGCTCGCCCCCGGCTGGCGGACGGTCAGCGGCAACGCCGCCGTCTTCGGCCAGCTGAGCGGCGGCCGGTTCGCGATCGACGGCTCGGGCGAGGACCTGTGGAAGGGCACCGAGCAGTTCGGCGCGGTCTACCGCGTGGCGGAGCTGGTGCCCGGCAGGGCGGCGACCGTCCGGGTGGACAGCCAGACGGACACCGGAAGCTGGGCGCGCACGGGCATCATCGTGCGCAACCGGCTCGCCGCGCGGTCGCCGGGCGCGGTGAACCTGGCCGTGACGCCCGGGCAGGGCGTCGTCCTGTCCTACGACACCAACGGCGACGGCACCTTCGACGGCTACAAGCGCATCACCGGCATCAAAGCCCCGGTCGTCCTGCGGCTGGCGCGCACCGCCTCGGGCGCCTTCCACGCGGAGTGCTCCACGGACGGGGGCGCGACGTGGCGGACGGTCGCGACCGTCGCCGTGCCGGGGGCGGCCGGCCGTCAGGACGTGGGCCTCTTCCTGACGGCCGGCAACGACGGCAGCGGCGCCCGGGGCACGGCCCGGTTCAGCGGGTGGCGTCTGGGCTGACCCGCAGCCCGGGCGGGGCGGAAGTGACGCTCGGGCGGGCCGGGGGTGGCGTCCGGCCGGGCGGGGGGTGACGTCCGGGCGGGCCGGGGGTGACGCACGGGCCGGGCGGCGAGTGACGCACGGGCCCGGGCGGAAGTGACGCACACGCCAGGCCGGGAATGGCATCCGGGGCCAGCCGGAAGTGGCGCACGCGCCAGGCCGGAAGTAGCATCCGGCGCCGGCCGGGAATGGCGTCCCGGCCGGGCACCGCCGATCATGGGCCGATGACGACCGCCCTGCCCCGGCTCGCCCCCGCCTACGTGGGGGCGGTGGCCATCGGCTCGTACGCCGTGCACCGGCTGCTCGCGCCGTCCGTGCGCGCGCGGCTGCTGCGCCGCTGCTCGACGAACGCCGACAACCTGGACGCCGGGCGCTGGGACACCCTCGTGGCCAGCGCGCTGCTCGCCGAAGGGCCGCTGGAACTCCCCTACGCCCTGCTGCTCCTGGCCGTCCTGGGCTACGCGGAGTACGCGTACGGCGCGTGGTGGGCCGCGGGCACCTTCGCCTTCGGGCACGTGGGCGCGTCGCTGCTGGTGTACGGGGGGCTGCGCGCGGTCCGCGCCGGGGGGCGTACGCGGTCGGCGACCGATGTCGGCCCGAGCTACGGCCACCACGCCGTGCTGGGCGCGCTCGGCGCGCTGTTGCCCCGGGGCGCTGCGCGGACCAGTGCGTGCGCCGGTCTTCTCGCGCTCACCGCGCGCCCCCTGCTGCGCGGGCGTCCCGGCTTCACGGACGTCGGTCACCTGGCCGCGCTGGTGCTGGGGATCGCCCTGGTGCCGGGGTGCGAGCGGGCCCTCCACTACCGTCCCGGCCGGAATCCGCCACAATAACGGTAGAAATCAGACAAGGGAGAAGCGCTCATGCCGCCGTTCGACGCCTCGACGATCATCAACCTCCGCGACCTCGGAGGCATCGCGCTCACCGGCAACTCCGCCGTCCGCCCCGGCCTGCTGCTCCGCTCCGGCCAGCTCGACCGCCTCGACCCGGAGATCGACCCGGCGGTCGCCGCCCTCGGCATCCACACGGTCGTGGACCTGCGCACGGAGGGCGAGCGCCGGGCCCACCCCGACCGGGCCCCCGAGGGGGCCCGCCGGATCGTCGCGGACGTGATGGCCGGGGGTTTCGCGGGCACGGGCGCGAACGTGCCGGCCAAGCTGGACACCCTGCTCGGCAGCCCGGCCGCCGCGGAGGAGCACCTCGGCAACGGCAAGGCCGAGAAGCTGCTGTGCGACGCCTACCGCGCCTTCGTGACCTCCGAGTCCGCCTGCGCCGCCTACCACCTGCTGCTGGCGGCGCTCGCCGAACCGGACTGCGGCCCCCTGCTCTTCCACTGCACCGCGGGCAAGGACCGCACCGGCTGGGCGGCCACCGTGCTCCTGCTGCTCCTCGGCGCGGACGAGGCCACCGCCTTCGAGGAGTACCTGGCCGTCGCACCGGCCGTCCGCGCCGCCTTCGCGCCCGTGATCACCCGTTTCACCGACGCGGGCGGCGACCCGGAGATCGCGGAGGCGATGCTCGGGGTGCGCCCCGCCTACCTCGCGGCGGCGCTGGAGGAGATGGACCGCGGATACGGTGGGGTGGAGGGCTATGTCCGTGACGCCCTCGGCATCCCGGACGAGGCCGTCGACCGCATCCGGGCCCGGTGCGTCGCCTGACGGAGCCGCCGGAACTGCCGGTTCTAACGGGGCCTGACGGGGCCTGATGTACCGGCGCCCTGAGAAAACCGCTGGTGAAGCCGCCCGCCCAGCCCTGCCGAAGGCCCCGCGCGCGCCCTGGCGAGCGGCCCGGCCGACCGCCCGGCAAGCCCGGCGGGCCGCGGGCAACGTCCGCGCCGGGGGCGCGGGACGCGGCGCGTGCGCGCCCCTGCGGAGTGAGGTGACCATCTCACCATTCACTCGTTCTATGGATCGTGGAGCAGCAAGCGACAGCCCCCCGGCCCCATCCGCCCGTCGATGTCGAGCAGGCCGAGGCCGCGCTCATCGAGCACTATCCGCGCCTGGTGCGGCTCGGGTACCTCGTGCTGCCGCCCTCCCTGGGCCGTAATCGCCGCGTTCTGACGGCGCACGCCCTCGTCCAGCGGGCCCTGCCCCGCAGCCGGGCCGCCGCCTCGGAGCCGGCCGTGCCGGCGCCGCGCGGGGCCGACGGCTCGCCGCCGGATCCGGGCTACGCCTACGTCCGCCAGCGGGTGCTGCGCTCGGCCCTGGAGGCGGGCCGGCCGCGCGGCAGGTGGCAGCTGCCGAAGCCCGGCCAGCTGCCGCCGCTGCTGCCGCAGGTGTGGGGGCTGCGGCTGTTCCCGCGCTCGGGCGGCGCCGACGAACTCGCCCTCGACCAGGCGCTGTCCACCCTCTCCGGGCCCGGCCGGGCCGCGTACGTGCTGCGCGCCCTGGAGCTGCCCTCCGACCGCGATGTGCGGCAGGTCCTGGCGGCGGCCGGGGTCGAGGAGCCCGCGGCGGCGCTGGCCGAGGCGGCCGGGCTGCGCACCCCGGCGGGCAGCCGGGACGCCTCGCTGCTGGAGTCGATGGAGTTCGACCCGTGTTCGCTCCAGGCCCGTCCGACGGACCTGATGCGCCGCCGCCAGCACACCCGGGCGGCGATCGCGGCCGCGGCGGCGGCCGTGGTCTGCGGGACCCTCCTGGGGCTGCCGGGCGACGGCTGGGGCCGGGACGGCGCGGCCGCCCCGCCGTACGCGAAGAACGCCGCCGCCGAAGCGGCCCTCGACCCTGCGAAGTTGACCCGGGCCGCCCCCGGCGCCTGGAAGCGGGCGGACCGTCCCGGCTTCGCCGTGTGGCCCGTGCGCGGCAACCGCGCCGGCGATCAGGAGCTGCTGCGCCGCTCCCTCGCCGTCTGGGCGCGCCCGGGCAGCGCCGTCCAGGTGACGGCCACCCCGGGCACCGCGGTGGGGCCCGCGGCCGGGCCGCCGCAGCTGCTGTACGCGGGCGAGGTCGGCCAGGCGGCGGTCGTGGTGCTGTACGACGGGCTGCGGGTGGTGCGCTACGCCGAGTCCAAGAGCGGGGACAGCGGTGCCGCCGCCCTGGACTTCGCCCGGACGGACGCCGCGGACGCCGATACGGCGACGGCGGTCGTCGTCGGCCGCGCCGACAGCAACGTCCGCTATCTGACGGCCCCTTGGGTGAACGCGGTGGCCGTGCGGGATCTCCTCAAGCCCGGCGGGAGCGCCCAGCCCCTGCGGCTGGCCGCCGACGGCGTGACCGACCCGACGCTCAGCCCCGCCTCGGCGAGCGACTGCCGCGGCTGGCCCGCGCTCCAGATGGGCGGCCGCCTGGTGACGGACCTGGGCGAGCTGACCCCGGCCCGGCTCACCGCGGGCAGCCCCGGCGCGCCCCGCGATGTCACCACCGACCGGGCCCGGGCCGGCTGGGCGCACACCGCCTGCCACTTGCAGACCGTTCGGTCGCAGGGCGTTCGGTCGGTGAACGCCTGGCAGTTCGCCACCCAGCCGCTGCCGGGCCGTGCCGGGAACGCCGAATGGACGTGCACCCGGGCCGAGACCTGGCGGGGCGCGGGCAGCCGGGTGCAGGCCCTCTTCCAGGCGCCGGGGGCCCGGGCGGGCGCGCCGAGTTCGGCCGTCGCCCGCGCCGAGGGCGGCCTCGCGTGCGGGGCGCGCGACCCGCACGTCCTGGCGGGCGTGCTGTGGAAGTCGCCGGGCGGCACCTGGTACGCGCTCGCCGCGGGCGGCGGGAGCGATGTGACGTCGATCGCCGCGACGGGCGGGGTCCGGGGCGCCGCACGCGGCCCGCTGCTGGCCGTGCCGGCCGAGCCCGGCGCGCGGACGGAGCTCTCCGCGCTCCTGTCCGACGGCAGGAAGCTGACGACCCTGCGCTGAACACCGCTGCCAGGGGCGGGAAGCGGGCTCCGGCGGCCCGCTTACGGCCTGGCCCTATGATGACCGCCATGACGAACGGGGTCCGCCGCAGGATGGGTGTCGAGCAGCGCCGCGCGCAGTTGATCGCGGTCGCGCTCGACCTCTTCGGCCACCGCTCCCCGGACGATGTCTCCATCGACGAGATAGCAGCGGCGGCCGGGATCTCCCGGCCGCTCGTCTATCACTACTTCACCGGCAAGCAGAGCCTGTACGAGGCCGCGCTGCGCCGGGCGGCGGACGAGCTGTCGGCGCTCTTCGACGAGCCGCGCGAAGGCCCCGTCAGCGAACGGCTGTTGCGGGTGATGCGCCGGTTCTTCGACTTCGCCGAGCAGCACGCGGCGGGGTTCTCGGCCCTGATGCGCGGCGGCCCGGCGGCGGGCCCCGGCCGGGCCGGCGCCATGGTCGAGGAGGTGCGCCGGGCCGCGTACGAGGAGATGCTCGGCCACCTCGCCGTACCGACGCCCGCGCCGCGCCTGGAGCTGGCGCTCCGCTCCTGGATATCCCTGACCGAGACCAAAGCGCTGCTCTGGCTGGACGGCCGCCGGATCCCGCGCGCGGAGCTGGAGCTCCAGCTCGTCCACGACTTCGCGGCCCTCGTGGCCGTGGGCGCCGCCTACGACGAGGAGATGGCCGAGCTGCTGCGCGGCATCCTCGCGGACGAGCCGGGGCACGGGCCGTTCGCCGACCTCGCGGCCCGGCTCGGCACGCTGGTGCCTCAGCCCTCCTGACGGAAGACGGCCACCGTGCGGCCGGGGACGGTGAAGGTGCCCGTTCCCACCGCGTACGAGGCGGACTTGACGGTGGGGTCCGCGCCGCCCGCCTGCACCGGGTGCAGGGTGTGGGCCGTGCCGGCCAGCGCGCCGATCCGCTGGGACCGCTCGTGCGGGGTGGCGTTGAGGACGACGGTCAGGCCGGGCAGCCGCATGGTGATCACGCCCGGGGTCTCGTCCCTGCCGGACAGCGGGAAGGTCACGTCGCGCTGCACGGCAGCGGTGGTGGCGTGGTCGAACGCCTTCTCCGTCGTGCGGATCCTCAGCAGGTCCCGGTAGGCGGCCGAGGCGGCCCGGACGGGGCCGCAGCCGGGCCGGAGCGCCGGGTCGGCGAGGAGCGGTGCGGCGTAGGGCCACTTGTCCGCGTTGTCCCGGGCGGGCGGCAGGCCGCGGCCGAAGCCGTTGCCCTGGGCGCAGTCCCAGTGGACGGCGTTGAACCAGTCGCCGCTGTCGTAGGAGTTGCGGTCCAGGGACTTCGAGCGCAGGAGGTCCGTACCAGCCTGGGAGAGGGCCGGCCCCTGGGAGAGTGCGGCGGTGGCCATGGCGAGCACCTGCATGCGGGCCCGGTCGGCGGGCGCGGTGCCGCGCGGGAGCTTGAAGGCGAGGGCGTCGTAGAGGGTTTCGTTGTCGTGGGCGTCGGCGTAGGCGAGGGCGTCTCCGGGGGCGGCGGCGTAGCCGGCGGGTGAGCCGTTGTAGTCGACGTCGGCGCCGCGGACGTCGCGGCCGGCGGAGTCGGTGAAGCGGTAGTCGGCGAGGTTGCCGGTCAGGCCGACCTTGACGAGGTCCTGGGCGTGCAGGAGGCGGGCGCGCTGCTCGTCGGGGGTGCCGGGGGTCGCGCCGTTGGGGTCGGTGAAGAGGCCGGAGGCGAAGCCCTGGGCGCGGGGGTCGCCGTCGAAGGGCCCGCCGCCGCGGATCGCGTCCCGGGCGCGGTCGGAGAAGGTGGCGATGCCGGTGCCCGCCATGTTCCGCTGGGTGGCCTGCACGAACCGGGCGTCACCCGCGACCTCCCCGAAGTCCCAGCCCTCGCCGTAGAGGATCACCGCCTTGCCGTCGACGCCGTCCCTGGCGGGCGTGAGGGCGTCGAGGGCCGCGCGGACGGCGAGGACGTTGGCCTTGGGGTGGTGGCCCATGAGGTCGAAGCGGAAGCCGTCGACCTTGTATTCCTTCGCCCAGGTGACGACGGAGTCGACGACGAGCTTGCCCATCATGGCGTGTTCGGGCGCGGTGTTGGCGCAGCAGGTGGAGGTGGCGACGGTGCCGTCGTCGAGGAGGCGGTGGTAGTAGCCGGGCACGATCCGGTCGAGGACGGACTTGGGGTCCTGGCCCGCGGCGGCGGTGTGGTTGTAGACGACGTCCATGACGGTCCGCAGCCCGGCGCCGGCCAGTCCCTGGACCATCTGCCGGAATTCGACGGTCCGGCGGGTGCCGTCGGGGTCGGAGGCGTACGAGCCCTCGGGCACGGTGTAGTGCAGGGGGTCGTAGCCCCAGTTGTAGGCATCACGGGCGGCGGCCTGACCGACGCACTCCTGCTGGCGGGGGGAGTCGGCGGGCAGGGCGGGGAGGTCGCAGGCGGGGGTGGCCTGGTCGGTGCGCCGCTCGGGGACGGTGGCGAAGTCGAAGGCGGGCAGCAGGTGTGCGTAGGAAGTGCCCGCGTCGGCGAGGCTCTTCAGGTGCCGCATGCCGTCGGATCCGGGGTCGGTGAAGGCGCGGTAACCGCCCGGGTGCCGTGCGGTGCGGTCCGCGGCGGAGAAGTCGCGGATGTGCAGCTCCTGGATCTGCGCGTTGCGCAGCGGGACGGCCGGTGGCTTGCGCAGGGTGCGCCAGCCGGGCGGGGCGAGTGCCGGGGCGGCGAGGTCGGTGACCAGGCTGCGGGCGGAGTCGGCCGTCAGGGCCGTGGAGTAGGGGTCGGTGACGAGGTTGGTCACGGTCTTCCCCGCGGCCGGGGAAGGGACGGTCACCGCATAGCGGTAGGGCTTGCCGGTCCAGTCGCGGGGGCCGGTGGCGCTCCAGATCCCGCTGGCGGCGTCGCGGCGCATGGCGACGGTGCGGCCGTCCAGCTCCAGGTCGACGCGCCGGGCGGTGGGGGCCCAGACGGAGAGGGTGGGCCGGCCGTCGCGGAAGACCGGGCCGAGCCGGGCCTTGCCGGCGGCTGCCGCGTAGAGGTCGTCGAGGACGCCGGGTATCTGGACGCCGGTGGAGACACGGTCCGTCTCGGCGCGGAGTTTTCCCCGGAGGGCGGTGCGTTCCTTGCCGCGGGCGTCGAGGCGGAAGGCGTCGTGGTGCGCGAGGTGCGGGTGTTTCGCGCGTTGCTCCGCGGTCAGTCCGCCGGGCTCACGGGTGAGCGGGAAGCTGCCGCTGTCGTGGACGAGGCGGTGGGGCCGGGCGGGGTCGCCGAGGCCTTTGGGCCAGGCGAGGGTGTTCTTGTCGATCCAGTGGACGCGGGCGTCGGCGGCGGGTGGGGCGGAAGCGGGGGCGGCTTGGGCGTTTCCTGCCAGGGGCAGTAAACAGCCGAGCGCTGCCGCGAGGGTGGCCAGTCTCTTCACGGGAAGGGTGCTCCTTCGGTTGGGGTCACAGCAGGGGCTTCTCCCCCGCCCCGCCCCTTCCCGTAACCGGGGCTCCACCCCGGACCCCGGTCCTCAAAAGCCCGCCCGGCGGGATTTAAGCACGCCCGGCCGAGA
>NZ_JBEYZW010000114.1:0-20613 GCF_040646215.1 Streptomyces sp. NPDC046215
CTGGATTTGGCTGGGCTCAGCCGATGTCAGCCCGTCCGGCGCTTGAGGACGCGCCCGCAGGGCGCTCGCCGCCGCAGGCGGCAGAACAACGACCCCGCCGCAGGCGCAAGGCTCGCCGCCGCAGGCGGCAACTACGGACGCGCCGCAGGCGGCAACGCGGTACCGACGGGCCGTAGTCGAAGACCCGCCGGGACGGCCCTAGTGGCCGTCCGCCAATCGGCGGTGCTTGCCATGAGCGGGCGTACTGGTGTCTTCCGGTGAAGCCGGGCCGCGGTGCCTGCCGGAGCCGGCGGCTGCGGCCCGGGCGGACGCCTCAAGGGGGCGCGCCTCGGTCGTGTCGGTTCGGGCGTCGGGCATGGAAAAGTCACTCCGTCGGATGGGATGGCGGGCTCTGCGCGTCGGGGGCCGTTGCAGTGGCGCACGGCGTCGACGGGCGTCAACACGCTTCCCGCGCACGACCGTCCCGGTCACCGTCGGCGCCCGGTCGGTACAGCTGCGCAACCCCCGCCGGATTCTAACGGGACCTTGATCGCCCAGCCACCCGGCGCGGCGGCGAGTCGCCCCCCTCAGGGCTGGGCACTCCGGCCGAGCGGCGACTGCTGCAGCGGCACCGGACGCGACGTCCCGGAACCCGGCTCCGGACCCTGCGGCGGCCCCCCCGGCACACCCCAGGGCGACGCCGACCACGCGCCCGGCATCATCGGCGCCGGGCGCCCGGGGTGCTCGCGGGGCGGCACCGCGGTCCACACCCCGGCGGTGAACAGGTCCCGCGGGGGCGGCTCCCCGGGGCCCTGCGGGGCGGTGTCGCCTTGGGGAGCCGGCGGCGCGGTGGCTTCTTGCGGGGGGACGGGGTCCGGGGGGTTCGGGGGAGGGGCGGCGTCCGGTGAGACGTCCCGCCCCCGCGGCGGCACGGCCCCGGGCGAACCGAGGAGCCCGTGCGGGCCGCCCTCCGAGGTGTCGGGCCCCGGTGGTGGCGCCGGGGTCGGCGGGGCGGCGAGGCTGTGCGGGGGCCGTGAGCCGGGGGGCGCGGCGCATTCCCGGACCGGGGCGGGCGGCGCCGGGCGGGGCGGGGCGGCGACCTCGTGGGATTCGGCCGGGCCGCACCCCTGGCTCGGCACGGTGGTGGGCCCTTGTGGGGGGAGGGGACTGAGGTGCGACGCCGGGTCCACGGGGGCGGCGTCGCCGGGCGCGGCTGCCGGGAACGGCGGGGTGATGAGCCCGTGCGGCGGGACGGGGCCCTGCGGAACGTCCCGCTCCGGGGGTGGCACTACCTCCGGGGGTGTGACGAGCCCTTGCGGCGGAACGGCGGCCGGGGGAGCGGTGTGCTCCGGGGCGGGGCCTTGCCCCTGGGGGTCGGCAGCGGCGTCCCGGAGGGGCTCCCGGGGCGGCGCACCCGCCGCTTCCGTTCCCCCGACCGGCGCGCAGACCCGTACGGAGACCGGCTCAGCCGGTGGTGCGGCGGTGCGCCCGGAGATCTGGCCCGGCGCCGGACCGGTCAAGTGCCCTTGGGAGGGACGGGGCGCCTGACCCGGCCCGGCCCCTGGTGCCTGACGAAGCGTCGGCCCGGGCACGTACCCCGGAGCCCGGCCGGTGGGCTGTTCGCGCGCGGCCCCTGCCGCCTGACCGGGCGTCTGCTCCCGCGGGTACTGCACCGACCGGTCGGCGATCCGGTCGTCCGCGTGGCCGGGCGCCTGCTCCTGCCCTGATGCCGGACGAGGGTTCTGTCCCTGCGGGTACTCCGCCGTCCGGCCGTCCGTCCGGCTGTCCGCGCCGCCGGGCACCGGCTCCTGCTCTGCCGTCTGACTGGGCGTCCGCCCCTGCGCTTCCCGCTGCGGGTACTCCGTCGTCCGGCTGAGGTACTCCGCCGTCCGGCCGTCCGTCCGGCCGTCCGCGCTGCCGGGCGTCGGCCCCTGCTCTGCTGTCTGACCGGCTGTCCGCCCCTGCCCTTCCCGCTGCGGGTATTCCGCCGGACGGCTGAGGTACTCCGCCGCCCGGCCGGCCGCCAGGCCCCCCGCGCCCTCGGGCGCGGGCCCCGATGCCTGGCCGGCCGCCAGGCCACCCGGCGTCGGTTCCCGCGGCTGCGCCGGCGGCGCGTCCGTCGGGCCCCCGCCCGGTGCCGCGCGACCGCTCTCGCGGGACGGCTCCGGCGCGGCGGGGCGCGGCAGGCGCAGCCGCGCCAGCCCGCAGCGCACGTACGGCGTCACATACGGCAGCCGCAGCTCGCCCCCGGGGGTCCACAGGCCGGTGCCCACCAGCCATCCGGCGGGGGCGGGGAACTGCTGCAACTGCCGGGTCGCGGGCCGCCACACCCCGACCCAGCTGCCCGTCGGCCCCTCGATCCGCAGGGCCACCGCGCACCCTTCGGGCGCCAGCTCCTGCCCCGGCTGCGCGGCGAACGGGGTCAGCAGGGCGTTCGGCAGGCGCAGGCACTCGGGGAACCGCACCGGCCGGGCCGAGCCGAGCACGCCCCAGCCCAGCCGCTCGTGGCCGGGGGCGTCGGACCGGACGAGCAGCAGCCCGCTGTCCGGGTCGGCCAGGAGCAGCCGGTCGTTGCTCTCCTCCGTGATCTGGAGCAGCGGGCTCGTCTCGCCGCCGCGGCCCAGATCGACGACCACCGTCTTCGTCCGGCCCTCCAGCTCGCGGTCCAGGGCCAGCAGCCGGCCCGAGCGGTCGAGCCAGGCGCCGCCCGAACAGTGGCCCGGCACCTCCACGATCCGCTGGGGCCCGAAGGGCGCGCCGACCACGAGCCACAGGGTGGTGGACCGCTCGCCGTGCACCAGGCCGTACGCGACCGCGCCGTTCGGCGCGGGCGGCAGCAGGGTCAGCCGGGGGCACTCGATCGAGCCGACCGGCAGCTCGCCGGTGCCGGGCCCGGTGGGGTAGAGGAGCGAGAGCGTGTGCCGTTCGGCCACCCGGCGCCGGATGAGGACCCGGCCGTCGGAGAGCGGGAGCACTTCGCTGTCGGGTTCCTCGGGCTGGCTGCCGGGCAGCGGCACCGCGTACGGCTCGGGGCCGTCGAGGGTCCAGCGCTCCGGGAACCAGCCGCCCGTCGCACCGTCCAGTGCCAGCCGAGCGGCGTACGAACCGTCCGCTGTCACCGTGAATGCCGCGCGTCTCATGTCCATCGACGCACTGCGTGGGGTGCTCTGTGGAGTGCTCTGGGGGGCACAGACCGTCATGAGAAACGTCACCTCCGACACTGAACGTAGTTATCGCACTACCTACCGAACAATGAGAGCGGGGCTGCTTCACGCGTAAGGGTGGCCAATGTCCGATTCGCCTGAGCGATGGGAGGACCGCATGCTTCGCGGTGGTCCACCCGAGTTAAGGTAAGGCGAACCTAAGTGGCTGGTGGGGCTGTTGTGGCGCCCACCCGGCCCAGGTCCCCCCACCAGCCGTCCGCCGAGCTCGTCCCCCCCAGGAGCCTGTGATGTCCCCACGCCGCCGCGGCACCGCCGCCGTCGCCCTCTCCGTAGCCGCCGCCCTCGCCCTCGCGGCCTGCGGTTCAGCGGACGACGGCGCGGCCGGCAAGGACGGCGGCAACGGCTCGAAGGCCGTCGCACAGGGTGGCAAGGACTTCGGCAAGGCCGGCGAGCAGACGGCGAAGATGGGCACCGACGCGGCCCCCGGGCAGTTCCCGCGCACCGTCACCCACGCGCTCGGCAAGACGGAGATCAAGAAGCGGCCCGAGCGGGTCGTCGTCCTCGACGTCGGCGAGCTCGACAACGTCGTCTCCCTCGGCCTGCAGCCCGTCGGCTACGCCCCCACCGAGGGCAGCCAGGAGCTCCCCGACTACCTGAAGAAGGAAGCCGGCAGCCCCAAGAACGTCGGCACGATCAACAGCCTCAACCTCGAAGCGATCAACGAGCTCCGCCCCGACCTGATCCTCGGCAGCAAGCTGCGCGCGGAGAAGAGCTACCAGGACCTCGCGAAGATCGCCCCGACCGTGTTCTCCGTCCGCCCCGGCTTCACGTGGAAGGAGAACTACCTCCTCAACGCGGCCGCCCTGGACAAGACCGCCGAGGCGAAGAAGAACCTCGACGCCTACCAGGCCAAGGCCCGCAAGCTCGGCGAGGACCTCGGCGAGAAGAAGCCGACGATCACGATGCTCCGCTACATGCCGCAGTTCACGCGCCTGTACGCTCACCAGTCGTTCATCGGCACCATCCTCAAGGACGCCGGTCTGCCCCGCCCGGCGAACCAGGCCGTCGACAAGCTCGCCGTGGAGATCAGCCCGGAGAACATCGACAAGGCTGACGCCGACTGGATCTTCACCGGCGTCTACGGCGACCCGGACAAGACCAAGCGGGACTCCGCCCGGGACAACCCCCTGTGGAAGAACCTCAAGGCGGTCCAGGACGGCCACGCCGTGGACGTCAAGGACGAGACCTGGTACCTGGGCCTCGGTGTCACCGCGGCGAACAGCGTCCTCGACGACCTCCGCGGCTTCCTCGTGAAGTGAGCGCGGGAAGTGACCGCGCCGGTGACCGCGCGCAGTGACCGCTTCCTCGTGAAGTGACCGCCGGAACGTCCGGCGCCGCCCTCGCGGCGGCAAGCGATGGCCGCCGGAGCACGGGGGACAGGTAGCCTTTCCCCCGTGCCCGTCCTGTCTGAAGTCATCGCCGCCCTCGACGCCCTCTGGCCCCCGGAGCGGGCCGAGCAGTGGGATGCCGTCGGTACGGTCTGCGGCGACCCCGGCGCCCCCGTGCGCCGGGTCCTGTTCGCCGTCGACCCCGTGCAGGAGGTCGCCGACGAAGCCGTCGAGCTCGGCGCCGACCTGCTGATCACCCACCACCCGCTCTACCTGCGGGGCACGACGACGGTGGCGGCCTCCACCTTCAAGGGCAAGGTCGTGCACGGCCTCATCAAGCACGACATCGCCCTGCACGTCGCGCACACCAACGCCGACCGCGCCGACCCCGGGGTCTCCGACGCCCTCGCCGGCGCCCTCGACCTGCACGTCACCGGCCCCCTGGTGCCCGACCCGGACGACCCCGCGGGCCGCCGCGGCCTCGGCCGGATCTGCGCCGTCGAGCCCCCCGAGACCCTCGCCGACTTCGCCCGCCGCGCGGCCGCACGGCTGCCCGCCACCGCGCAGGGCATCCGCGTCGCGGGAGACCCCGGGGCGATGATCCGCACCGTCGCCGTCTGCGGGGGCTCCGGCGACTCCCTCTTCGACGCGGTGCGCGCCGCCGGCGTGGACGCCTACGTCACCGCCGACCTGCGCCACCACCCCGCGTCCGAGGCGCAGCAGCACAGCCCGCTCGCCCTCGTCGACGCCGCGCACTGGGCCACCGAATGGCCCTGGACAGAGCAGGCGGCAGCCCAGCTCGACGAGATCTCCGACCGCCACGGCTGGGGCCTGCGCACCCACGTCTCCCGTACGGTCACCGACCCCTGGACCGCCCACGCGGCATCGTCCTCGACCACCAACTAATCAGGAGCTTCCACTGAACGCCGCGCCCGCCGACCAGATCCGTCTCCTCGATCTCCAGGCCCTGGACACCCGCCTCGGACAGCTCGCGCACAAGCGCAAGACCCTCCCCGAGCACGCCGAGATCGCCTCCCTGGAGGCCGACCTCATTCAGCACCGCGACCTGCTCGTCGCCGCGCAGACCGAGGAGAGCGACACCGCCCGCGAGCAGGCCAAGGCCGAGCAGGACGTGGACCAGGTGCGCCAGCGCGCCGCCCGCGACCAGCAGCGCCTGGACACCGGCGTCGGCGTGTCCGCCAAGGACCTGGAGAACCTCCAGCGCGAGGTCGTCTCGCTCGCCAAGCGCCAGGGCGACCTGGAGGACGTCGTCCTGGAGGTCATGGAGCGCCGTGAGTCCGCGCAGGAGCGCGCCACCGAGCTGACCGGCCGGGTCTCCTCCGTCCAGGCCAAGGTCGACGACGCCGTCGCCCGCCGGGACGCCGCCTTCGCCGAGATCGACGCCGAGGTCGCCTCGGTCACCAAGGAGCGCGGGATCGTCGCCGGCTCCATCCCGGCCGACCTGATCAAGCTGTACGACAAGATCCGCACCAAGGAGGGCGGCGTCGGCGCCGCCCGCCTGAACCAGCGCCGCTGCGAGGGCTGCCGCCTGGAGCTCGACATCACCGGCCTCAACGAGGTGCGCTCCGCCGCCCCCGACGAGGTCGTCCGCTGCGAGAACTGCAGCCGGATCCTCGTCCGCACGCGCGAGTCCGGCCTGTAAGCCCCGTGGCACACCGCTTCGTCGTCGAAGCCGACGGCGGCTCCCGGGGCAACCCGGGGCCCGCCGGCTACGGTGCGGTGGTCCTGGACCCGGAGACCGGCGAGGCCCTCGCGGAGGCCGCCGAGTACATCGGCACGGCCACCAACAACGTCGCCGAGTACAAGGGCCTCGTCGCGGGCCTGCGGGCGGCGAAGGCCCTCGACCCCGAGGCCACCGTCGAGGTCCGGATGGACTCCAAGCTGGTGGTCGAGCAGATGTCCGGCCGCTGGAAGATCAAGCATCCGGACATGAAGCCGCTGGCCGCCGAGGCCCGGGCGGTCCTCCCGCCCGGGCGGGTCACCTACCAGTGGATCCCCCGCGAGCAGAACAAGCACGCCGACCGCCTGGCCAACGAGGCCATGGACGCGGGCCGGCTCGGCAGGCAGTGGGAGCCGGGAGCGTCCGCCGCGGCCCTGCGGGAACGCCCCGCCCGGGCCCTCGCCACGGCGGGGGAGCCGACACCGCCCGAGCCGAAGGCGGCGCCCGTCGGCTGGGCGGCCCCCGCCGACCTCGGGGCGCCCACGACCTTCGTCCTGCTGCGCCACGGCGAGACGGCCCTGACCCCGCAGAAGCGATTCTCCGGCAGCGGTGGCGCCGACCCGGAGCTCTCCCCGGCGGGCCGCCGGCAGGCCGAGGCGACCGCGGCGGCCCTGGCCGCGCGCGGCACCGTCCAGGCGATCGTGTCCTCGCCGCTGCGCCGCTGCCAGGAGACCGCGGCGGCCGTGGCCGCCCGCCTCGGCCTGGAGGTCCGCACGGAGGAGGGCCTGCGCGAAGCGCACTTCGGCGCCTGGGAGGGGCTGACCTTCGCCGAGGTCAAGGAGCGCCACCCCGAGGACCTCGACGCCTGGCTGGCCTCCTCCAAGGCGGCGCCGACCGGCGGCGGCGAGAGCTTCGCGGCGGTCGCCCGCCGCACGGCGGTCACCCGCGACAGGCTCCTCGCCCGGTACGCGGGGAAGACGGTCCTCCTGGTCACCCACGTGACCCCGGTCAAGACCCTCGTCCGCCTGGCCCTGGGCGCCCCGCCGGAGTCGCTGTTCCGCATGGAACTCTCGGCGGCCTCCCTCTCGGCGGTGGCCTACTACACGGACGGCAACGCGTCCCTGCGCCTCCTGAACGACACGTCGCACCTGCGGTGACGCCCCGCCGGAAGCCCCCGCCTCTCCCGAGAGGCGGGGGCTTCCGGTGCGTCCGGGGAAACGGCACCCGTGCGCAGTACTGACGAGCACACGACTGCGTTCACGCGATGCAGGTGGCTACCGTGTACCCACACAGCAGGCGCCGGTCACAAGGAGCCCCTATGAGCGCGCACCCCTGGGAACACGGTGACGAACCGATCATCGAGCGTCCCGAGAGAACCCTGGCCGGCCTCAGGGGCGCCCTCGTGCGCGTGGCCCCGTCGCTGCTCCCCCTCATGGATGCCGAGCGGGACGAGGTGTTCGCCCTGGCGGCGGAGACGCAGTCGGTCGGTCCGGTCAACGGGTTCCTGCTGCGCTGGGCCGTGACCGTGGAGATCGAGCGTCACCCGGCCACCACCCGCCGGCTGCGGCGAGCGGAGCACCTGGCCCGGACGGCGTCGGACGAGGAGACTCTGCGCACCGCGGCCCGCGAGGTGGCCGGGATCAAGGCCGCTGCCATGCGGGCGGTCGATGGGTGAGCGACGGCTGGGCCTGGGAGTACTGGTGGCCGGAGACCGAGCTCGACCTGGGACCGGAGCTGGCGGGGCAGATCAAGGAGAGGGCCGAGGAATTACTCCGGGCCGCGGAGACCCTGCACATCACAGGGCAGCGGTACGAAGGGGGTTCCGAGACGCAGGTCGCCTATGTCAAGGGCGGCATGTTCGAGTACCTCGTCGCCCCTCGGCTCCTCAAGCTGGTCATCGTGAGCGTCACCGCCTACTGACCCGGCACGCGGGCTCGACGCCCCCGCCGCCTACCCCTCGCCCCGTAGCGCGATCGCCTCGTCCAGGGCCGCCAGAGCCGCCAGGCGGGCCCGTTCGCGGTCCTCGATGTCCTGGGGGCTCTCGCCCGTCGCCGCGACCCGGGGGCAGGACGGGCACTGCCAGCGGTCCGGGGCGCCCAGCGGAGGCGGGGTCATGGCCACCTCGCAGTGCGGACACTTCACGGTCACTCCTTCCACATGGCCGCAGGACGCGCAGACCCACACGGGCCCCTCGGCGTCCTGCTGCCGCCACGCGGTTCTCAGGCACCGCGGGCAACCGGTCGTGACGATTCCCGCGCGGCTCATGACCGGCGGCTCCGGGGTGGTGTCCGCGTACTCGATGATCCGTGCCCTGACCCGGGCGTCCGTGGTGTTGGCCATCCGGAGCAGGTGTGCGACTCGCGAGCGTGCTTCGTCAACGAAATCGTTCATGGCGGGCAGCAGGCTACGCCGCCGGGACGCCGCCCCCGCGCGGGCGGCCCGCCCCGGGCCGGGCCCCGGCGCGGGGCCCTTCGCTGGTCCGGCCGGGTACGGTGGCGCAAAGTGGCGCGCCACGGGATTGACCCTTACGGACGACCCCGTAACGCCGCCGCCTCCCGGGCGAGCCGTGTCACCCGCGCCCAGTCCCGGCCCGCCACCGCCGCCGCGGGCAGCATCCACGTACCGCCCACGCACCCCACGTTCGGCAGCGCCAGGTACGCGGGCGCGGAGCCCGGGCCGATGCCGCCCGTCGGGCAGAAGCGCGCCGCCGGCAGCGGCGCGGACAGCGACCTCAGGTACGCGACGCCGCCCGCGGCCTCCGCCGGGAAGAACTTCATCTCGCGCACCCCCCGCTCCAGCAGCGCCATGACCTCCGACGCCGTCGAGACGCCCGGCAGGAACGGCACCCCGGACGCGCGCATCGACTCCAGCAGCCGGTCCGTCCGGCCCGGGCTCACCAGGAACCGCGCCCCCGCCGCGACCGCCGCGTCCACCTGCCCGGGCGCCAGCACCGTCCCCGCGCCCACCACCGCCTCCGGCACCCGCGCCGCGATGGCGCGGATCGCCTCCAGGGCGGCGTCCGTGCGCAGGGTCACCTCGATCGCCGGCAGCCCGCCCGCGACGAGCGCCCGGGCGAGCGGCACCGCGTCGGCCGCGTCGGTCACGGTGACGACGGGCAGGACGGGCGCGAGGTCGAGGACGGAGGCGGGCGCGGCGGCGACGGGACGGGTCACGCCGCTCATCCTGCTGCCGGGTGACGACTGCCGCAACGAGCGTTGCACTCTGTGCAATCGGAGGCCGAGCACCCTGGGGGCTGACCATGGCTGAGCTCAGCCGAATCAGCCCGCCCGCCGGCGAAGGCTAAAGCTCGGTCACCACCACGTCCAGCGCCCACGGCTTCCCGCTCTTCGCCGGCGCCGAACCCTCCACCGCGTACCCAAGGTCCCGCAGCGCCTCCGCCAGCTCCGCCGGGCTCCCCGGCCGGGCGCCCGACGTCAGCAGGTCCCGCACCAGCCGGCCCTTCGTCGCCTTGTTGAAGTGGCTCACGACCGACCGCTTCTCGACCCCGTCCACGACCTTCGACTGCAGCACCCGCACGCTCGCCGTGCGCTCCGCCAGGCCACCCGTGGGCTTCCACGCCGTGGCGTACGCCGCCGACCGCAGGTCGAGCACCATCCCCTCGCCCGCCGCCTCCGGCAGGTGGGCCGCCATGGCCCCGCGCCAGTACGCCCCCAGCGCGCCCAGGCCCGGCAGCCGCACCCCCATCGAGCAGCGGTAGGACGGGATCGCGTCGCCCACCCGCACCGCGCCCCACAGCCCGGAGAAGACCAGCAGCGACTCCTCCGCCCGCCGGCGTGCCGCCGCGTCCAGGGACGCCAGCCCCAGCGCGTCGTAGAGCACGCCCGTGTAGACCTCCCCGGCGGGCCGGGTCCCGGCCGTCCGCAGCGCCGCGTTCTTCGCGACCTCGCCACGCAGCCCCGGGGACAGGCCCAGCACCTCCGCGGCCTTCTCCTCGTCGCCCGCGCACAGCTCCACCAGCTCCGCCAGCACGGCCTCGCGCGCCGCGGTCAGCCCCGGCAGCGACAGCCCGCCGACCTCCAGCGAGGCCCCGGCGCCGCCCCCGACGGCGGCGGCCTTCCCCTCGGACGGCGGCAACAGCACGAGCACGGTCGTTCTCCTTCGACAGCTTCCGGGACACGCGGCGGATCGCGCCCCCGAGGCAGCCTAACTCCGCCCGCCGCGCTCGCCGTGCCGCCCGCCTCCACCGCACATACGCTCGATGTCATGCCCCGCCGTCAGATGCGTGTGACCGACCGGGACGGCGCCCCGCTGTGGAACGCGCTGCGCGAGCTGCGCGCGCGGTCGGGCGCCCCCGAGACGTTTCCCGACGACGTGCTCGCCGAGGCCGAGGAGGCCGCCCGCCGCCCCCGCCTGCCCGCCCGCGACGCCACCGACGTGCCGCTGTTCACCATCGACCCGCCCGACTCGACGGACCTCGACCAGGCGATGTTCCTCACCCGCCGCGGCACCGGCGGCTTCCGCGTCCACTACGCGATAGCCGACGTCACCGCCTTCGTCACCCCCGGCCGCGCCCTCGACGCCGAGGCGCACCGCCGCGTCATGACCCTCTACTACCCCGACGGCCGGGTGCCCCTGCACCCCGGCGTCCTCTCCGAGGGCGCCGCGAGCCTCCTGCCCGACCACACCCGGCCCGCCCTCCTGTGGGAATTCGACCTCGACACCGACGGCCGGGTCGAGCGGACCGACGTGCGCCGCGCCCTCGTCCGCAGCCGCGCCCGGCTCGACTACGAGAGCGTCCAGGGCGCCGTGGACTCCGGCACCGCCGAGGAGCCGCTGTCCCTGCTCCGCGAGATCGGCCTGCGCCGGGAGGAGCTGGAACGCACCCGCGGCGGCATCTCGCTCAACGTCCCCGAGCAGGAGATCGTGCACCGAGGCAACCACTACGCGCTCGAATACCGCGCCCCCCTGCCCGTCGAGGGCTGGAACGCGCAGATATCCCTGATGACGGGCATCGCCGCGGCCGAACTGATGCTGCGCACCGGAACCGGCGTCCTGCGCACCCTCCCGCCCGCCCCCGAGAACGCCGTCGCCCGGCTGCGCCGCGTCGCCCGCGCCCTCGGCGTCAACTGGCCCGAGGGCATGCCCTACGCCGTCGTCGTCCGCGCCCTCGACCCCACCCACACCCAGCACGCGGCCTTCCTCCAGGAGTGCACGGCCCTCCTGCGCGGCGCCGGCTACACGGTCTTCGACCGCGAGCGCCCCACCGAGCGGCCCGTCCCCGCCGACCCCGGCGCCCTCGCCCACGCGGCGCTCGCCGCCCCCTACGCCCACTGCACCGCCCCGCTGCGCCGCCTCGTGGACCGCTACGCGGGCGAGCTGTGCGTCGCCGCGGCCGCGGGCACCGAGCCCCCGGAGTGGGTCCGAGTCGCCCTCGACGCCCTGCCGGGCGAGATGGCGGCCGGCGCCCGGCGGGCGGCGCAGGTGGAGCGCGAGTGCGTGGACCTCGTCGAGGCCGCCGTGCTCCGCGACCGGATCGGCGACGTCTTCGACGCCTACGTCGTGGACGTCGCCGATAATCGCCCGACGGCCGGCACGGTCCACCTGTACGAGCCGGCCGTCGTCGGCCACGTCGAGGGAGACGGCGACGGACCGCCGCTCGCGCTCGGCCACCGGATGCGGGTCCGGGTGATCGAAGCGGACCCGGGCCGGGACAAGGTGTGGTTCGCCCCCGCGTGAGCCGCCCCGCCCGCCAGGTAGCATGGTCGACACGGCGGACGAGCCGGCCGGGCGGCCGCGTGGGATCTTCGGATCCCCCGAGGAACGTCCGGGCTCCACACGGCAGGGTGGTGGGTAACGCCCACCCGGGGTGACCCGCGGGACAGTGCCACAGAAAACAGACCGCCTGGGGCCGTGAGGTCCCAGGTAAGGGTGAAACGGTGGTGTAAGAGACCACCAGCGACCGAGGTGACTCGGCCGGCTAGGTAAACCCCACCCGGAGCAAGGTCAAGATGGGGCCGTCCCAGGACGGCCCTGCGCGGACGCTTGAGGGCTGCCAGCCCGAGTCCGCGGGTAGACCGCACGAACCTGTCGGCAACGGCAGGTCTAGATGGATGGCCGCCTCCCCGAGGGCCGCGAGGCCCCCGGGAGACAGAACCCGGCGTACAGGCCGACTCGTCCGCCCCTCACCCCGCCTGACCTGCGAAAACAGGCTCCGGCGGGGCTTCTTTCTGGGTGCTGGGGAGAATCTGGGGAGAATCCGCCGGAGTGCTCGCCCCCCGGCCTGCGTCCGGACCGCCGCGCGGACGGCGAACGCCGGCAGCGAGCCGAGTGCGGCCATTCCCCGGGCTCCGGACTTCGACGTGAAGTGCACGTAGGTCCGGAGCGTGAACGCCGGGTCGCTGTGGCCGAGCCAGGCCGCGAGCTGGGTGATCGTCTCACGGGAGAGGTGACGTCTCGGCCTTGGTACGCCGGCAAC
The DNA here is from genome assembly GCF_040646215.1 of Streptomyces sp. NPDC046215. Taxonomy (NCBI): domain Bacteria; kingdom Bacillati; phylum Actinomycetota; class Actinomycetes; order Kitasatosporales; family Streptomycetaceae; genus Streptomyces; species Streptomyces sp. NPDC046215. The sequence continues at coordinate 12,649 of NZ_JBEYZW010000114.1, forward strand.
CGCGCCGCCCGCCGACCCGGGAACTGGTCGGTGATGCAGATCCGGGTCCTGACCCGAGACCCGGTGGGCCGCATCTGCGGCGTTGCGTCGCTCCACAGGTGGATCACATCAAGTCCATGACTGACGACCACCGCGAGACGCCCCGCAAGGTGTCTGATGGCACTCCTCACCGCTGAGGGTGCCCGCCGGCGAGTCCGGATCGAACTGGAGCGGGCGCCGCCCGGGCAGGAAACCCTCCGGCCGGCGTGCCCGCCATTGCCCACTACCAGGGGGCGCTCGGCGCCTGATGCCGCCACTGATTCGTCGGGCCGTGCCACCCGTCGGGGCAACTCGCCGGCCCTGGGCATCCGTCGGGCGTACCGGAGGGGCAGCCGCTCGGTCGGTGACCGGAAGGCGTTCGCCACCTATGCGGCGACCCCGCCACTCCGGCGGCTCCCAAGAGCTGACCCCCGGCCGCTCACCGCCGCGGCCGCTCGGCCCTGTTGAGCCAGGAGGGGACGCGATGTGGCCTGTTCATCCTGATGGATGAACAATCCGACTGCGCCCCCTGTGTATACGGTCGATGCGATACAACTACCGTTGTGATTCCGTCCTTTCGTCGGTTGACGGCATCAGCGTCTGCCCTCGTGGCCATGGCCCTGAGTTTCCCGGCAACCGCCCATGCGGCGCCAGTGTCCGACTACAGACCAGGCAATTATTCCCTGCAGATCACAGACGCATACATCGTCGACCCCCAGGGAACCGTTGACCCGAATGACCGATGCGTGGAGCTGTTCGGTAGCTTCACCATCAATCAGGGCGGTCAGTCCAACAACACCTACTTTCGCGCCCCGCGCCGTCGCCCTGTCGATGCCTGCGAACCCCTGGTCGGACTAAGCCAGGGCAAACAGGTCGCTGACCTCCCCATGAACGGCGACTGGGGCAAGGTCGGGCACCGTCTGAACTTCCGCGGTGATACAGCGGACAAGGGCTGGACCCTGACAGCAGATCTCAATGACGCTGACGGCCCGGGCACTCTTCAGAGGCTCTGCAAAGACAGCATCACCTTGAAGCCCGCAGGAGACCACTGGGTCTACGTGTGGGACTGCCACGGTGCGGACGGGGCCCAGGTTAACGTCCATTTCCGGATTCGGCGTCATGACCCCGAACAGGCGCGCGTTGCGCGCAAGCTACTGGACGTTCTCATCCCGAGACTCTGACGGCACCGTCCGCGCGCATCAGAGATTCTCAGCCGGCGGGCGGCACTTGAGGCAAGCCTTGAGTTCCGCCCGCTGGACCAATGCCGATGTGCGTGCAGGCTGGCTGACTGGGCGTCGGACAGGAGAATCGGCGTGTCGCCACTCTCCCTCACAGGCGAGGTGGGGACAGCCCGTTAGCTCGGCAGCGGCGATCGCTTCCCGGAGAGCCTTCGGGTTGCGCTCGGGCATGGGGGAACATCGGCGGGGCGTCGTGCGGCGGAGTGGCTGCTCACGTGGCCCGCCCCTTGTCCTGTTCCGTTTTGGCGGCTTCGTTGAGGATTGGCGCACGCGCCGAAGCCATGGCGTCGAGGGTGAGGTCCTCACCCTTCTTCCTGATCACGGCCCGGAAGCGTATCGAAATCCGCATGTGACTACGTCTTGATCTTCGGAAATGGGTCGCTCGGGCACAGAGGCGGCCGGAACCGTCGCGGCCGGTTCCCGGGCCGAAAAATGGCTGGTGGCCGTCGGCCGGGGCCGGGAGTCTGTTCTGCGCCGCATGATCAGTGCGGCTTCGAACGGGAGGGAAGCTCATGGAGAACGCTGTGCGGGGCCGTCGTTCGGCCGGCCGGAGATCCGTCGTCGCAGGTTGCCTGACCCTGGTGGCCTTGTTCGCCCCGACCGCGACGGCCGGGGCGGCGGCACCGGCAGACCCCGTGGAGCCCGGGGTGCCCTCCTACCTGGTCGCCACCACGCTCGACCGCGGGCTCACGTCCGGCGCCCGGGGCGACTACGGGGACCAGGCGCGGTTCACGGACCGGGCCGGGCAGTACGGGCGGTCCCTGACCTTCGAGAAGAAGACGGGCAGCGGCCCGTACGACAACGGCTACGTCATCAGGATGAACCGCCCGGGCAACGAGAACACCTTGTGCCACTACTACGGCCGCATCGTCCTGACCTCGGACGCGAACTGCCGGCGAAACCCCTGGGTCGTCGAGACCAAGGGGGACGCGTTCCTGCTGAAGACGCGGTGGGACGGGGAGTACCTCTACCTCGCCGCGTCGGGATCGATCGACAGCGACAAGCAGCTGTATGCGAAGTCGCGGTACGTCAATGACGGCCGCCAGTATGCCGAGTTCAAGGCCGTTAAGGCCCGATAGGGCCGGACGCTCCTCTCCGGTGGCCTCTTGCGGGCCGTGACCGTCCGGGCCGTCCCCGGCAGGCGACGTGAAATCGCTGCGCGCGAAGCTGGAAAGCCCCACCCGTCCGCCTCGGTGGAAGCGCACGGGCGGGGTCGGCCGGGGGGTCTTCAAACCGCGAGGGAGAACGATGGCCCTTCGCGATCGGCCAGCCGCAGTGTGTGTGAGCCGTCGGCGTCGGCCGTCAGACCGTACTGCTCGGGGCAGGGCGTCCGCTGAGCGCCCAGTGAAAGAGGAGCGGTTCCCGCTCGCTCCAGAGGTCCCGGGTCCCGTCGTGTTCGAGGCGCCTGCGTGCCGGCGGTCGCCGGGCCGAACGGAATCCCATATGCCCGGTGTTCGCCGCCATGCGAGCCACACCGAGGGCGTCCGCGATCTTCAGAAGGATCTTGATGCGCTCGCCCGTGGTGTAGCTGCTCCACTGCATGGAAGACCAACTCCGTTCTGGAACATATCCGTTCCTGAACGGTACCCGCGGATTGGCGCGCGTTGCCGGGCGCAGGCCGACGCGGAGCCCCGCCCGCCTGCTCGGAGGCGCGCAAGCTCCCCCCCCCGCTGACCGCAGGTCAGCGGTTCTGGTTGCGCCACTTGGCCACCGCCGTCGCGGCCGCCGAGAGGGCGAGCCCTATGGCGATGGTGAAACCGCCCGAGGCCAGGCCCAGGGAGCTCACTACCGACACGCCGCACGCAATACCGGTCGCTCCCGCCCCCGCCATCGCGCCGATATCCTTTTTGCGCTCCCGTGTGCTCGCCGCCGCGGGCGGCCCCGTGTCTGCCTGGTCGTCATAGCCCATTGACATTCGCCCCCACGGCCGCAGATGAAAGCAGGATACCCATGCCGACGAAGTTCAACACGGCGATATGTTTCCAGCTTTTAATCTTTCCGTTTCCGTTGTAGCAGATCTGTCTGACGAAGAACGGAATGACGCTGTAGCCCAGGAAAAGCACCCCGAACCCCAGCCCCACCTGCAGCGTGGCCGTGGCCCTGCCGTCGTGGCTGGCTGCCAGTACCAGGACCACCAGGGCGATGGAGGCGGTGACGATCCAGTCGATCCACCAGACCGAATCCTCCATTTTCAAGCCGTGCTTCTTTCCGTTCGGTGGCTCGCGCGATACGAATTTGAGCCACCCCTGCAGAATGACCACCGCAATAGCGAGGCTCGGCGCTACAAAGAGTACGTCCAATCGACTCTCCCCCGAGGATGGCCTTTACGGCCGCCTGTTTGGGCTTCTTCAGCGTAGCGAACCCGAACACGGTCGGTAAGGCTTTGCGGCAACCTGGGCATTGACGCGGTGAAGGCCGGGGGCATATCGGCGAGATGTCGTGGTTGAGTGGGCAACAAATGTCTCAGTCGCGTCTCTTTTCGTGCGGTCGTTCGATATTCCGGCCGGTGCGAGGGAATTCCCCTTCCGCCCGGCAGGCATTGCGCCATCGCTCGCGCCCCCCGGCGCCGCTCGCACCACCGCAGCGCGAGCCCTTCACAGCAGCCCCCTCCGCGCGCACATTGAGGGCATGACCCCCCCGACCCTCACCGAGAACCCCTTCACGCTCGGCGTGGCCTCCGGTGACCCGCTGCCGGACTCCGTCGTGCTGTGGACCAGGCTCGCCCCCCACCCCCACGAACCCGGCAACGGGCTGCCCACGCAGGGGAATGTCCCCGTGCGGTGGGAGCTCTCCGCCGACGAGCACTTCCGGCGCGTCGAGCAGAGCGGCACCGTGTGCGCCCCCGCCCAGGACAACCACACCGTGCACCTGGACCTGCGCGGCCTGGAGGCGGACCACGTCTACTGGTACCGGTTCCACGCCGGCCGGTGGACCAGCCCCGTGGGCCGCACCCGCACCGCCCCGGCGGCCGACGCGCTCGTCGGCGAGGCGCGGCTCGGGCTGATCTCCTGTCAGCAGTACGACGAGGGCTACTACACGGCCCTGCGCCACCTCGCGGACGAGGACCTCGACGCCGTGTTCTTCGTCGGCGACTACATCTACGAGAACGCCATCAACGCCCAGGCGGGCGCCCGGCGTTACCCGGCCGATCGGGCCCTGCCCGACTTCTACAACCACTGGACGGTCAACCTGGACGACTTCCGGCAGCGGTACGCCCTCTACAAGACCGACCCCGACCTCCAGGCCGCGCACGCCGCCCACCCCTGGTACGTCACCTGGGACGACCACGAGGTCGAGAACAACTACGCGGGCGACATATCCCAGGACAACCTCCCCGCCGACGTCTTCCGCGCCCGCCGCGCCGCCGCCTACCGCGCGTACTGGGAGAACATGCCCCTGCGCCGGCCCCAGCGGCCCAACGGGCCCGACATGCGGCTCTACCGCCGGTTCCAGTACGGGCAGTTGGCGCAGTTCGACCTCCTGGACACCCGGCAGTACCGCTCCGACCAGGCGTACGGCGACGGCTGGCGGTACCCGGGGCCCGAGTCGGAGAACCCCGCCCGCACCCTCACCGGGGCCGAGCAGGAGCGCTGGCTCCTCGACGGCTTCCGGAACTCCACCGCCACCTGGAACCTCGTGCCCCAGCAGGTCTGCTTCGCCCGGCGCAAGGAGACGACGGCCGCCCGCTCCAAGCTCTCCATGGACTCCTGGGACGGCTACCCCGCCTCCCGGCAGCGCGTCCTGGCCGGCGTCGAGCAGGCCGGCATCGAGAACTTCGTCGTCCTCACCGGCGACGACCACGTCCACTACGCCCTCGACATCAAGAAGGACTTCGACAACCCCGCCTCGCGGACGCTGGGCGTCGAGATCGTCGGCACCTCCGTCTCCAGCGGCTTCGACGGCGAGGACCGGCCCGAGGACTGGTCCACCATGACCGCCGCGAACCCGCACATGAAGTACTACAACGGCCGCCGCGGCTACGTGATCGTCTCCCTGGACGAGGAGCGGCTCCGCGCCGACTTCTGCACGCTTCCCGGGGTCATCACCCCTGGTGCCCCCGTGACCACCGACGCCTCCTTCGTCTCGGAGGCCGGGGCTCCGGGGCTCCGCCCCGCGTAGGGCCTCCGGCCGGGTTGTTGTTGCCGCCTGCGGCGGCGCACATGCCGGACGGGCTGCAAAACGCCCGCCCGGCGCGCGGCCATGTAAGGGTCGGGGCCCGTTGACGGTCGTGACAATATGGTTGATCCCACAACCATATGGAGAGCGACGCATGACGGACCCCGGCCACGGCCCCGGCACGGCCGCCACACCAGATCTCGACGGCCCCACGGCTCCCACCGACCACCCCATACCCGCCCCCGCGCGCACGGGTCTGCTCCTCACCCTCGTCCTCGGCGGCCTCACCGCCCTGGCCCCGCTCTCCATGGACATGTACCTCCCGGCCCTGCCGGAGGTCACCGACGCCCTGCACAGCCCGGCCGCCACGATCCAGCTCACCCTCACCGCCTGCCTCATGGGCATGGCGCTCGGACAGCTCGTCGTCGGGCCCATGAGCGACAAGTGGGGGCGCCGCCGTCCGCTCCTGGCCGGCATGGTGATCTACGTGATCGCCACCGCGGTCTGCGCGTTCGCGCCCAGCGCCGGGCTGCTGATCGCCTTCCGGCTCGTGCAGGGCCTCGCCGGGGCCGCCGGCATCGTCATCGCGCGGGCCGTCGTCCGCGACCTCTACGACGGCGACGCGATGGCCCGCTTCTTCTCCACCCTCATGCTGGTCTCCGGCGTCGCCCCGGTCGTCGCCCCGCTCATCGGCGGGCAGGTGCTGCGCGTCACCGACTGGCGGGGCGTCTTCGTCGTCCTCACCGTCATCGGCGTCGTCCTCACCGTCATCGCCTGGCGTTCGCTGGAGGAGACCCTGCCCCCGGAGCGCCGGCACGCGGGCGGGCTCAAAGCCGCCCTGCGCACGATGGGGTCACTGCTCGCCGACCGTGTCTTCACCGGCTACATGCTCGCCGGCGGCTTCGCCTTCGCCGCGCTCTTCGCCTACATCGCCGCGTCGCCGTTCGTCGTGCAGGACATCTACGGAGCCTCCCCGCAGACCTTCAGCCTGCTCTTCGGCGTCAACTCCGTCGGCCTCGTCCTCGTCGGGCAGATCAACGGCAAGCTGCTGGTCGGCCGCGTCAGCCTCGACAAGGCGCTCGGCGTGGGCCTCGTCGTCATCACGCTGGCCGCCGTGGCCCTACTGCTGATGACCTCCGGGGTCTTCGGCGAGCCCGGGCTGGTGCCGGTCGCCGCCGGGCTGTTCGTGATGATGTCCGCGATGGGCCTGGCCATGCCGAACACCAACGCGCAGGCGCTGATGCGCTCCCGCGACGCCGCGGGCTCGGCGTCCGCCCTGCTGGGCACGTCCACGTTCCTGCTGGGCGCGGTGGCCTCGCCGCTGGTCGGCATCGCGGGGGAGGCGACGGCCGTGCCGATGGCCGTCGTCCAGCTGGGCTGCGCGCTCGCCGCGGCCGGCTGCTTCCTGGGCCTGTGCCGGCCCTGGCAGCGCCGCTGACCGTCCCCCCGCGGGCGGCCGGTCAGTCCTCGGGCGGCCAGGTGTCGCCCCAGTCCGTGTCGCGGGCCGCCCTGTACAGGGCGCCGTGGCGCTTGGTCACCGTCTCGCGGGTCAGGGCGTCCTCGGGGACGCACAGGTCCAGCAGGACCTGGCCCTTGCGGATCTGGGGCCTGCGGACGACGCGGGAGGGCGCCGCCGGGACGTCCTCCTCGCGCACCGCGGCCACGTAGGAGAACTTCTCGTCCTCGTACGGCAGCGAGCCGCCCTTGACCTGGCGGTGCAGCGAGGAGCGGCTGACCCGTGCCGAGAAGTGGCACCAGTCCTTGCCCGCCTCGATCGGGCAGGCCGCGCTGTGCGGGCACGGGGCGACGACGCGGAAACCGGCGGCGATCAGGCGGTCGCGCGCCTCGATGACGCGCAGGTAGCCGTCCGGGGTGCCCGGCTCGATGATCACGACGGTGCGGGCGGTGCGGGCCGCCTCGTCGGTCACCGCGAGCCGGTCGGCCTCGGTGAGCTCCCCGAGCACGTACGAGACGGTGACGAGGTCGGTGTCCTCGGGGACGGTGAGGCCGCTGCCGATGGTCTGGCGGCGCCACTGCGCCGCGCGCAGCGCCTCGGAGTCCGCGGCCCGGGCCAGCTCGGCGCCCAGTGCGAGGGCCGGCTCGGCCCAGTCCAGGACCGTGGTCGTGCGCCGCCCCTGCGGCCATGCCGCGGCGACCGCCCAGCTCGCGGCGCCCGTGCCGCCGCCGACGTCCACGTGCGAGGCGGGCTCCCACTCCGGCAGCCGGTCGCGGAACGCCTCCAGCGCGGAGCGCACGGCCTCGAAGGTCGCGGGCATGCGGTAGGCGGCGTAGGCCACGACGTCCGAGCGGTCGCGCAGCACGGGGGTGTGCGTGGGGGTGCGCCCCCGGTAATTGGCGATCAGCCGGTCGACGGCCTGGGTGGCCTGCCGCGGCGGCAGCCCGTCGAGCAGCTCGGCGAGCGCGGCGCGCAGGCTCTCGCCGGTGCGGGGGGAGTGGGGGGCGTGCATTTGGAGGAGTCTATGTGGATCCCGGCGTGCCTGCGGTTGGGCCGTGGGGTGTGCACCACCGCTGCGCGGCGGTGTCCTCAAACGCCGGACGGGCTGGTTGTGGCTGAGCTCAGCCACAACCAGCC
>NZ_JBEYZW010000115.1:0-19833 GCF_040646215.1 Streptomyces sp. NPDC046215
GGTTGATGCACTCGAAACCGTAGAAGTGGGTGTTGCCGTCGGTGTCGTTGGCCTCGGGGTCCGGCACTCAGCCATAACCAGCCCGTCCGGCATTTGAGGACACCGCCGCGCAGCGGTGGTGCACCCCCACAACCCGCCGGCAAGGCCTACGTGAGGTCGAACTCGCCCTCGCGGGCGCCGAGTACGAAGGCGCGCCACTCGGCGGGGGTGAAGATCAGCGCGGGCCTCTCGGGCCTGCGGCCCTGGCGCATCGCGATGAAGCCTTCGACGAAGGCGATCTGGACGTCGCCGATCCCCTGACTGCCGGACAGCCATGCGGCGTTCGCGAGGTCGAGCTCCGGCTGTGCGTCGCCCATCAGTTGTTCAGTCGTGCTCTTCGCCACGTCCGTAACTCCTCCCGGTTCGACGTCCCGGCCGCCCACCCTAGCGAGCGCGGCGGGTGCCGGACAGGCCGCGCACGCCGTCAGGCGTCCGGCGGCTCGCTCCCCACCAGCCACATGGCGAAGAACTGCGCTCCCCCGCCGTAGGCGTGGCCGAGCGCCCTGGCCGCGCCCGCCACCTGGTGCTCCCCGGCCCGGCCGCGGACCTGGAGCGCGGCCTCGGCGAAGCGGATCAAGCCGGAGGCCCCGATGGGGTTGGCGGACAGCACCCCGCCGGAGGGGTTGACGGGCAGGTCGCCGTCCAGCTCCGTCGCCCCCGACTCGGTGAGCTTCCAGCCCTCCCCCTCCGCCGCGAAGCCCAGGTTTTCCAGCCACATCGGTTCGTACCAGCTGAAGGGCACGTACAGCTCGACGGCGTCGATCTCGCGGCGCGGGTCGGTGATCCCGGCCTGGCGGTAGACGGCCGCCGCGCAGTCCCGGCCCGCCCGCGGGGAGACGAAGTCCTTGCCGGCGAAGAGCGTCGGCTCGCTGCGCATGGCCCCGCCGTGCACCCAGGCCGGCGGGTACGGGCAGCGGGCCGCGCCCGCGCGGTCGGTGAGGATCAGCGCGCAGGCGCCGTCGGAGGACGGGCAGGTCTCGGAGTAGCGGACGGGGTCCCACAGCATGGGCGACGCCAGCACGCTCTCCAGGGTGATGCCGTGCTCGTGAAGGTGGGCGCAGGGGTTCTTCAGGGCGTTGCGGCGGTCCTTGTAGGCGACGCGGGCGCCGACGGTCGCGGGGGCGCCGCTGCGGCGCATGTACGCGCGGATGTGCGGGGCGAAGAAGCCCCCGGCCCCGGCGAGCAGGGGCTGCTGGAAGGGAACGGGCAGGGAGAGGGCCCACATGGCGTTGGACTCGGACTGTTTCTCGAAGGCCAGGGCCAGGACGGTCCGCTGGACGCGGGCGGCGACGAGGTCCGCCGCCACGAGGGCGGTGGAGCCGCCGACGGAGCCCGCGGTGTGCACCCGCAGGAGGGGTTTGCCGACGGCGCCGAGGGCGTCGGCGAGGTAGAGCTCGGGCATCATCACGCCCTCGAAGAAGTCGGGGGCCTTGCCGATGACGACGGCGTCGATGTCGGCCCAGGCGAGCTCGGCATCGGCCAGGGCGCGCCGGGCGGCCTCGCGGACGAGTCCGGCGATCGAGACGTCCCGCCGGGCGGCGACGTGCCGGGTCTGGCCGATGCCGACGACGGCGACGGGCTCCTTGCTCACCGGCGGTCTCCCTCCAGGACGGCGACGAGGTTCTGCTGCAGGCACGGCCCCGAGGTGGCGTGGGCCAGGGCCCGCCGGGAGGCGCCGCGGTGGATGCGGGCGGCCGCCTCGCCGACGCGGATCAGGCCGGCGGCCATGACGGGGTTCGCGGCGGCCGCGCCGCCGGAGGGGTTGACCGCCACGTCGTCGCCCAGGCGCAGGGCCTTGCGCAGGATGACTTCCTGCGAGGTGAAGGGGGCGTGGAGTTCGGCGGTGTCGGCGGGCCGGTCGAAGGCCCCGGCGCGTTCGGCGGCCAGGCGGGTGGAGGGCGAGTCGGTGAGGTCGCGGACGCCGAGGGCGTGGGCCTCGGTGCGGTGGTCCATGCCGCGGATCCAGGCGGGGCGGGCGCACATGCGGCGGGCGGTGTCCCCGGCGGCGAGGACGACGGCGGCGGCGCCGTCCCCCACGGGCGGGCAGTCGCCGGTGCGCAGCGGCCGGACGACGTGGTCGCCCTGCGGGACGGGGCCGCGGAGCTGGGCGCAGGGGTTGTCCGCGGCGGCGGCGCGGTTGCGGGCGGCGATGCCGGCGAGGGCGTGTTCGTCGGTCTCGCCCGCGTCGATGAGGGCCTGGGCCTGCAGCGCGGCCAGAGCGACGGGGTCGGGCCACAGAGGGGCGACGTAGTACGGGTCGAGCTGCCGGGTGAGGACGCTGCGGAGGTCGCCGGCGGAGGAGGTGCCGTGGGCGTAGACGAGCGCGGTCTCCGCCTCCCCGGTGAGGAGCTTGACCCACGCCTCGTACAGGGCCCAGGCCCCGTCCGTCTCGACGTGCGACTCCGCGACGGGCGGCCAGGCGCCGACGGTGTCGAGGGCCATGGTGAAGGAGAAGGGCCGGCCGGCGAGGTAGTCGCTCGACCCGGAGCAGGTGAAGTCGGCCTCGCCGGAGGCCAGCCCCGCCCGGTCCAGTACCTCGCGGAGCACGGGCAGCAGCATTTCGGCCTCGGACGTCCCGGCTGTGGAGCGCACGTGCCGGCTCTGGGCGAAGGCGACGACGGCCACGTCGCGGGCGGGGCGCGTCACAGCAGGTCCTTGTAGGTGTCGTAGGCGGCGTCGGGTTCGCCGGTGGGCCGGTAGTGGTCGGGGTGGCGGCCGCCCTCGGCCCAGACGGGTTCGACGCGGAGCCCCATGCGCACCTGGTCGCAGGGGATGCCGGCGATGCGCCCGTGCAGGGCCAGGTCGGCGCCGTCGAGGGCGATGTGGGCGTAGACGTAGGGCACTTCGACGGCCGCGCTCGCCGTGTCCCCGACGTGCTTCGCCTTGATGTTGACGACGCAGAAGGTGGTGACGGTCCCGCGCGGGCCGACCACGACCTGCTCGTCGGTGGCGAGGCCGCAGGTGGGGCAGGCGCCGCGGGGCGGGACGTAGACCTTGTGGCAGGCGGGGCAGCGTTCGCCGATGGTGGTGTGCCGGGTGAGGGCTTCGAGGTAGCGGCTCTGGGCCCGGCCGGGGGTGTAGGTGTAGTCGAGGCGGGCGGGGGTGGTGATCTGGGTGACGGGGTCGGTGAACGAGCCGTCGTGAGGGGCGGGCCGGGTGCCGCCGGGGTCCTCGGCCGGCGGGCACTGCTCGAAGCAGGCGATGTCGGTGATCGCGCCCGTGCGGGCGGCGGCCCAGCGCACGCGGACGCGCAGGCCGGTCCGTACGGCGTCCGGACCGGGTGCGTCGAGGGCGTGCAGGAGGGCGGTGTCCGCGCCGTCGAGGCGGACGAGCACCCAGGCGAAGGGGGTGGCGAGGGGCTGGCCGCTCCGCGGGGCGGGGTTCCAGGCCCAGGTGGTGACCGTGCCGGTGGTGCCGGTCGTGACGAGCTCGTGGAGCTCTTCGGCGGTAGCGGGGTCGTACTCGACGGGTGGCACGAGGACGCGGCCGTCGCGGGTGCGGACGCCGAGGACGAAGCGTTCGCGCAGCCCGGTGAGGAAGGCGCTCTGCACGGGCCCGAGGGAGCGGGTGAAGGGGAAGGCGACGACCAGGGGGGCGGTGAGGGGCTCCGGCATGTCCGCGGGTCTCCTTCTCGGGTTCTTCGGGCCTTTCGGGGCCGGCGGGCCGGCGGGGCCGCTCAGGCGCGGCGGAAGACGGGCGGGCGCTTTTCAGTGAAGGCGCGGGCGCCTTCCTTCGCGTCCTCGGTGGCGAAGACGGGCATGCCGCGCCGGAGTTCGAGGGCGAGGCCCTCGGCTTCGCTCAGCTCCGCGGTGTCGTAGACGCACGCCTTGACGGCCTCGACGGCGAGGGGGCCGCCGGCGTTGACGAGCGCGGCGGTCTCCAGGGCCGCGTCCAGGGCCGTGCCGTCGGGCACGACCCGGCCGACGAGGCCGATGCGCTCGGCTTCGCGGGCGGTGTACGAGCGCCCGGTGAGCAGCATCTCCAGGGCGTGGGTGCGGGGGATCTGGCGGGCGAGGCGGACGGTGGAGCCACCGACGGGGAAGAGGCCGCGGCGCACCTCGAAGAGGCCGAAGGTGGCGCTCTCGGCCGCGACGCGGATGTCCGTGCCCTGGAGGATCTCGGTGCCGCCGGCCACGCAGGGGCCCTCGACGGCGGCGATGACGGGCTTGCGGGGCCGGTGGTGGCGGAGCATGGCCTTCCAGTGCAGGTCGGGGTCGGCCGCGAACCGGTCGCGGCAGTGCTCGCCCGCCATGCCGCGCCCGGCGAGCGCCTTGAGGTCCATGCCCGAGCAGAAGGCGCCGCCCGCGCCGGTGAGGACGACGGAGCGGATCGCGTCGTCCGCGTCGGCCTCGGCCCAGCCGTCGTGGAGTCCGACGAGCATCGGCAGTGAGAGGGCGTTCCGCGCCTCGGGCCGGTTCAGGGTGAGCACCAGGGTCGCGCCGACGCGCTCGGTCTTGAGGTGTTCGGTCGCGCCCATGGCGCCTCCTCCCGGCGGTCCGGCCGCCGGGCCGGCCGTCGGCCGGGCGACGCGGAACGACGCAGAACAGGGTGCAGGAGGCGGGGGCACAGTTCAAGAGATTTCTGACTGCTCGTCAGATTGAGGGTGCGGCGGCCCTTCCGCCCGGCGGTCCCCGGCGCTGTAATGACGGCCCGGCCCGGTCCCCGCGCGCAGCCGGCAGGAGACAGGTGGACTCATGGAAATGAACCTCGCCGACCTCTTCGAGTCGATCGTCGACACGGTGCCCGGGCGGGAGGCCCTGGTCCACCTCGACCACCCGGGCAGCGGTGCCGAGCGCCGGCTCACGTACGCGGAGCTCGACGCGGCAGCCGGCCGGCTCGCCCACCACCTCCGCGACAGCGGCGTCGGCCCCGGTGAACACGTCGGGCTCCACCTGTACAACGGCGTCGAGTACCTCCAGACCCTGTGGGCCTGCCTGAAGATCCGCGCCGTGCCCGTGAACGTCAACTACCGCTATGTGGAGGAGGAGCTGTCCTACCTCTACCGGGACGCCGACCTGGTGGCGCTGGTCTTCGACGCCGAGTTCACCGGGCGGGTGGCCGCGGCCCTGCCCCCGGCCGGCGGGGTCCTGCGGCACCTCGTCCGGGCCGGGACACCGCCCGAGGGTGCGGCCGTGCCGCGCATCGAGCCCGTCCCCTTCACCGAGGCGGAGGCGGCGGGGTCCGCCGCCCGTGACTTCGGTCCCCGCTCCGGTGACGACCGGATCATCATCTACACCGGCGGCACCACCGGGATGCCCAAGGGCGTGGTGTGGCGGCAGGAGGACCTGTTCTTCTCCGGCCTGGGCGGCGGGGCGCCCACCGGGGTGCCCGTGAAGCGGCCGGAGGAACTGGCCGAGCGGGTCGCCGCGGGCGGTGAGGGGCTGGTCTTCTTCCCCACCGCGCCCCTGATGCACGGCACGTCCACGCTCACCGCGTTCGTCGCCTTCGGCCTCGGCCAGAAGGTGGTGATCCACCGCAAGTTCGCGCCCCACGAGGTGCTGCGCACCATCGCGCGCGAGCGGGTCACCAACGTCTCCCTCGTGGGCGACGCCATGCTGCGCCCCCTGGTGGACGCGCTGGCGGGGCCGCTGCGGGACACCGACTGCTCGTCCCTGCGGAGCGTCAGCAGCTCGGGGGCCGTCCTCTCCGGCACGGTGCGCGAGCAGTTCACGGCGCTGCTGCCGCGGGTGGCACTGCTCAACAACTACGGCTCCTCGGAGTCCGGTTTCAACGGCACCGCGGCGGCCGGCCCGGGCGCGGGCGACGGCTTCCGGCTGCGCGTCAACGGCCGTACGGCCGTTCTCGACCCGCACACCCACGAGCCGGTCGCGCCCGGCGAGGTCGGCCGGGTCGCCCAGCGCGGCCACGTCCCGCTCGGGTACCACAACGACCCGGTGAAAACCGCGGAGACGTTCTTCGAGGCGCGGGGCGAGCGGTGGGTGCTGCTCGGGGACGTGGCGACGGCCGACGCCGACGGGCTCGTCACCGTGCTCGGGCGCGGCTCGCAGTGCGTCAACACCGGCGGGGAGAAGGTCTTCCCGGAAGAGGTCGAGCAGGCGCTCAAGTCGCACCCGGAGGTGTACGACGCGCTCGTCATCGGCGTGCCCGACGCCCGGTGGGGGCAGTGCGTCGCGGCGGTCGTCCAGCTCCGCGAGGGCGCGGGGCCGCTGACGCTCGCCGCGCTGCAGGCGCACTGCCGCACCCGGCTGGCGGGGTACAAGGTGCCGCGCGGCGTGGTCTTCACCGAGCGGGTCCGGCGCTCGCCCAGCGGCAAGGCGGACTACCGCTGGGCACGCGGTGTCGCCTCCGGCGGGGGTGCGTAAGCGCTCCGCGAGAAGCCGGACGTGTCATCTGCGGGTGCATTGCGGCTGGTCGCGCAGTTCCCCGCGCCCCTGTGGGGCGCGGCTGAACCGCGCAGGACTTTGCCGATCCCGCTCAGGTCCCCCTTCTCACGCCCCGCGGGAGCAGACCGACGACAAGGCGCGGACCAGCGCCTTCGTGTGCAGGGCACCCAGGCGCTGCTCGTGGCGCACTCGCGCGGCCCCGGCGGTGAGCTGTGCACCGCAGGAGCGGGCGGCGCGGGCACGTGCCGAAGCGGCCACGGCGGCGACGAGCCCGTCGTTGAGGCGGTTGATCTCCTCGCGGACCTCCGCGAGGTCCGGGCGCTCGGCGGGTGCCTGCGACGGGTCGACCTCCCACCTGCGGTGCAGGCCGCGCTGGACGGTCTTGTTGGCCTCGATCTGGTCGCGGAAGATGCGCACCGTGGCCGCCGGGTCCGCCCCCAGCTCACCCGCGCGGGCCGCCACCGCGTCCAGGACCTGCCGCTCCCGGGCCGGGTCGTCGACGGGGCCGCCGGTGCCCCACTTGGCGGCGGCGACCTGGTCCGCCGTCCGCAGCCGCTGTGCCGAGAGATCGGCCAGCGGCAGCAGCTGCGCGTACGTGCGGGAGGCGGTGCCCGGCGAGGCCGCCACGGCGGGCACGGCGGACAGCAGGAGGGTGAGCGCGGAGGCCGGGACCAGCAGGTGGCGCAGCGGCGTACGGATACCCATGCGGGCGAGCGTAGCCCCGCCGCCCTCCTTGACGCCCGCCGCGCCCGGCTGATTGGTTGATCCCCAGCACGGCTACCGAATGATCGGTCGGTTCGCAGGGGCGGTGACGGCATCATGGCGGATTCCGGGGTTCTGCTGGACGCGGCGGAGCGGCTGACGCCCGGGGAGCTGGCGGAGCTGCAACTGCGGCGGCTGCGGGCCACCTTGCGGCACGCTTACGACCACGTGGCCTTCTACCGGCACGCCTTCGACAGCGCGGGGCTGCGGCCCGAGGACTGCCGCTCCCTCGCCGACCTCCCCCGGTTCCCCTTCACCACGAAAGCGGACCTGCGGGAGAACTACCCCTTCGGGATGTTCGCGGTGCCCGAGGCCGAGGTCCGGCGCGTCCACGCCTCCAGCGGCACCACCGGCGCGCCCACCGTCGTGGGGTACACCGCGCGCGACCTGGACACGTGGGCGGACGTGGTGGCCCGCTCCCTGCGGGCCGCCGGCGCCCGGCCGGGCCACAAGGTCCACATCGCCTACGGGTACGGGCTGTTCACCGGCGGCCTGGGCGCCCATTACGGTGCCGAGCGGCTCGGCTGCACCGTCATCCCCGCGTCGGGCGGCATGACCGCCCGGCAGGTCCGGATCATCACGGACTTCCGGCCCGAGGTCATCATGGTCACGCCCTCCTACCTCCTCACCCTGCTCGACGAGTTCGAGCGCCAGGGCATCGACCCCCGGTCCACCTCGCTGCGGATCGGCGTCTTCGGGGCCGAGCCGTGGACCGAGGAGATGCGGCGGGAGATCGAGGAGCGCTTCGCGCTCGACGCGGTCGACATCTACGGGCTCTCCGAGGTCATGGGCCCCGGCGTCGCGCAGGAGTGCGTGGAGACGAAGGACGGGCCGCACATCTGGGAGGACCACTTCTACCCGGAGGTCGTGGACCCGGTCACCGGCGAGGCGCTGCCCGAGGGCGCCCACGGCGAGCTCGTCCTCACCTCGCTCACCAAGGAGGCCACGCCGGTCGTCCGCTACCGCACCCGTGACCTCACCCGGCTGCTGCCGGGCACCGCCCGTCCCGCCTTCCGCAGGATGGAGCGGATCACCGGCCGCAGCGACGACCTGATCATCCTCCGCGGCGTCAACCTCTTCCCCGCGCAGATCGAGGAGATCGTGCTGCGCGTCCCCGGTGTCGCCCCGCACTTCCAGCTGCGGCTGACGCGGGAGGGCCGCCTGGACCACCTCACCGTCCGGGCCGAGGCCCGGACGGGCGCGACACCGGAGCAGCGCGCCGCGGCCGTCGGGGAGATCGCCCTGCGGGTGAAGGACGAGGTCGGGGTGTCGGTGGCCGTGGAGATCGTGGAGCCGGAGACGCTCGAACGGTCGGTGGGCAAAATCCGGCGGATCGTCGACATGCGGGGGCAGGCTCGCTGAGCGGGGTGCGCTGCGCGCGGCTCGGGGGCGGTGGCCGGTGCGTCTGTGCGCTGCCGCGGGGGGCGGGGGCCGCAGCCCGGTGGCCGGTGGCCGGCCTGGGTGCCTACCCGAGGCCACCGGGCCCCGGTCCGCAGGCACATCGGCCGCGCACGGCGCCCGCGCACACGGGCACCTGCGCACTACCCGACACCCGCGGCCCGTTGGCCGTTGCTTCTGCCCGCCGCCGGGCCTCGGCCTGCGCACGGCGCGCGAGCATGCGGGCATGCGGGCATGCGGGCATTTCCGCGGCGCCCGCAGCCCGGTCGCCGGTGTACCTACCCGCGCCCCCGGCCCGGCGGCCGATATGCCCACTGATTACCCGGGCCCCGGCCGACCGCGCCCCGCGCCACCGCGGGCAACTGACCGCCGGCCCCCCGCGTCCTACTCCCCGCAGTCAACTTCCTTGCCGTCCAGCCACTTTGGGAGTCACGTTGCCCTTACCTCATCGCTTACGCGCCGTCGCCGGCATCGGTCTCGCGCTGCTGACCGGTGCGGCACTGCTGCCCGGCCAGGCGGCCGCCGCCGCGCCGGACCGCGCGGAGCGCCTCTCCGGGGGCGGGCTGTCCGCCCTCGTCCGCTACACCGAGTACGGTGTCCCGCACATCACCGCCAAGGACTACCCGGGCCTGGGCTTCGGCCAGGGCTGGGCCCAGGCCGCCGACCAGGTGTGCGTCCTCGCCGACGGGTTCGTCACCCTGCGCGGCGAGCGCTCGCGCCACTTCGGCGGCGAGGCTGCGCCGCGTGACACCTCGCTGTCCTCGGCCGCCACGAACCTCTCCAGTGACCTGTACTTCCAGGGGCTGCGGGACGCGAAGACCGTGGAGAAGCTTCTCGACCGGCCCGCGCCCACCGGTCCGAGCCGGCAGGCCAAGGAGCTGATGCGCGGCTGGGCGGCCGGGTACAACGCCTGGCTGCGGCAGAACAAGATCACCGACCCGGCCTGCCGCACGGCCGGCTGGGTCCGGCCGGTGACCGCCTCGGACGTGGCGGAACGCGGCTACGCCATGGCGCAGCTGGCGGGCCGGGGCGCGTTCCCCGACGGCACCACGGACACGCGCCCGCAGGCCGGGCCCGCGCCCCGCGCGGCCGGAACCCCCGATCCGGCGGAGGCGTCCCGCGGGCTCTTCGGCCAGCGCGCCAAGAGCATGGGGTCCAACGCGGTCGCCTTCTCCGGCTCCACCACCGCCGGCGGACGCGGCCTGCTGCTCGGCAACCCGCACTACCCGTGGCAGGGCGGCGCGCGCTTCTGGCAGTCGCAGATGACCATCCCGGGCGAGCTGAACGTCGCGGGCGGCACACTGCTCGGCCTGCCGGTCGTCGCCATCGGCCACAACGCGGACATGGCGTGGAGCCACACGGTCGCCACGGGCATGGCGATGAGCCTGTACGAGCTGAAGACCGTTCCCGGCGATCCGTACTCCTACCTGATCGACGGCAAGCCCGAGCGGATGACCGAGCGCGCGGTCACCGTGCCGGTGCGGGGCAAGGACGGCCGCGTCACCGACGTCACCCGTACCCAGTGGTGGACCCGCTTCGGCCCCGTCACGACACGGCTGGACGACCTGCCGCTGCCGTGGACGGACCGCTCCGTCCACACCATGGTCGACCCCAACGCGACCAATCTGCGCATGATCGACGGCTTCCTGGCCCTGGGCAAGGCACGTGGGGTACCGGGTGTCCGGGACGCGCTGCGCCGCACCCAGGGGCTGCCGTGGGTCAACACCGTCGCCGCCGACTCCCGGGGCCACAGCCTCTACACCCAGTCGCAGGTGCTGCCGCGCGTCACCGACGAGCTGGCCGGGCGCTGCTCCACGCCGCTCGGCCGGCAGACCTTCCCGGCATCCGGCCTCGCGGTGTTGGACGGCTCGCGCCGGGACTGCGCGCTCGGTAGTGACTCCGACGCGCTGCAGCCCGGGATCTTCGGCCCGTCCGCGATGCCGACCCGCATCGACGCCCCCTACGCTGAGAACTCCAACGACAGCCCGTGGCTCGCCAATGCGGACCGGCCGCTCACCGGCTACCCCAGGATCTTCGGGGACACCGGCACCGCTCGTTCGCTGCGCACCCGCGGCGCCGTCGAGGATGTCGCGGCCATGGCGAAGCGCGGCAAGCTGACCTTGGCCGATCTGGAGCGCCAGCAGTTCGCCGACCGGGCGCCCGCGGGCGAGCTGGCGGCCACCGACGTGGCGAAGGGCTGTGCGGCGCTGCCGGGCGGCAGGGCCACGGACAGCGACGGGAAGCCCGTCGACGTCTCGGCGGCGTGCGACGCGCTGGGGGGCTGGGACCGGACCATGAGGGCCGACAGCAGGGGCGCGCTGCTCTTCGACCGCTTCTGGCGCGCTCTGCTCGATACCGTTCCGCAGGAGCGGCTGTGGCGGGTGCCGTTCTCGGCCGCCGCTCCCGTGACCACCCCGAACACCCTCAACACCACGGACCCGGGCTTCGCCACGGCGCTGGCCGACGCGGTGGGCGAGCTGCGGGCGGCGGGCATCGCGCTGGACGCGCCGCTGGGCGAGCACCAGTTCGTCGTACGCAACGGCAAGCGCATCCCGGTCTCCGGCGGCGCGCACGCGCTGGGCGTCTGGAACATGGTCGAGGCCCGCTGGGACGCCCCGCGCGGCGGCTACACCGAGGTGTTCCACGGCTCCAGCTACATCCAGGCCGTCGGCTTCGACGGCAGTGCCTGTCCCATGGCCAGGACGCTCCTGACCTACGGGCAGTCCTCCAACCCCCGCTCGCCGCACTACAGCGACCAGACCGAGCTGTTCTCGGCGGGCCGGATGGTCAAGAGCCGGTTCTGCGAGAAGGACATCGCGGCCGCGCCCGGGCTGAAGGTGGTGCGGGTGAGCGAACGCTGAGATCGCACGGGCGCACCGCGCGGGATGCGCGGTGCGCCCTGCGCCCGGTTCCTCCTGGGGTAGGACCGGGGGTCAGACCCAGAGCTGGACCGCTTCGAGCCGCAGTGAGCTGCCCGTGGTCCCCACGGTGACGGAGGCGCCCCGGGTTGCGCCCATCCAGCCGATGTTCTGCACGTGCGCCCGCGCGGTGACGGTGCCGGAGCCAACGCTTATGGAGAGGGCCTCCATGCGCCGGGCCTGGCCCGTGGTGCCGACCAGGACGTTTTGGTAGTCGCCGGCGCACCGGGTGCCCTGCCAGCCGATGTCCCGCAGGTGGGCGTTGGCGCACAGGCCGCCGACGTTGCCCGTCGCGATCTCCAGGGCCTCGACGGCTCTGCTCTGCCCGGCCGTTCCGGCGACGGTGCCGTCGCAGACGACGGGCTGCCAGCCGATGTCCGCCACGTGGGCCCGGTAGCAGATGATCCGGGCGTCGGCCGTGGACGGGCCGCGCTTCGCCAGTTCGGCCTTCACCGCTTCGGCCGCCGTGCGCGGCGCGCCGACCGTCGTACCGCTCCGTCCGGTGTCCGCGGACGGGGACTGTGCGTGGGCCGTTCCCATGCCCGCCGCGCCCAGTACGGCGGTGACGGACAGGGCGAGCAGGGCTTTTCCGCTCTTGGTGATGAAGCCGTTCACCGTTGTTCCTCCTGTTGGTTGGCTGACCGCGCCCATGTCTAGCGAGCCGGGGCGGTGAGCGGAACCACTGCGCGGCGCATCGGCCGGGAATGGGGCGGGACCGGCCGGTACCGCACGGTTCAGACCGCGCGGTCCGGATCTTTCCGGTACCGCTCGCGCAGGCGCCGTTTGTACAGCTTGCCGTTGGGGTCGCGGGGCATGGCCGCGGTGAACTCCACCGACCTGGGGCACTTGAAGCCCGCCAGGTGCCCGGCGCAGTGGGCGAGAAGCTCGGTGGCGAGCCGCGGGCCCGGCGGGTGGCCCGCGGCGGGTTCGACGACCGCCTTGACCTCCTCGCCCCAGTCCTCGTGCGGGACGCCGAAGACGGCGGCGTCGGCGACGGCGGGGTGCGCGAGGAGGACCGATTCGATCTCGGCGGGGTAGATGTTGACGCCCCCGGAGATGATCAGGTCGATCTTGCGGTCGCGCAGGAAGAGGTAGCCGTCCTCGTCGAGGAAGCCGAGGTCGCCGACGGTGAAGTAGTCGCCGATGCGGTTCTCGCGCGTCTTGCCGGCGTCGTTGTGGTAGCTGAAGGCTCCGGTGGTCATCTTCATGTAGACGGTGCCGAGCCGCCCGGCGGGCAGCCGCTCGCCGGCGTCGTCGAAGACGGCGAGTTCGCTGATGGGCCAGGCCCGCCCGACCGTGCCGGGCTTCTTCAGCCAGTCCTCCGCGGTGGCGAACGCCCCGCCGCCCTCACTGGCCGCGTAGTACTCCTCGACGCAGTCGCCCCACCAGGCGATCATCGCCCGTTTGACGTGGTCGGGGCAGGGCGCGGCGCCGTGCACGGCGTGCCGCATGGACGACAGGTCGTAGGCGTCGCGGACCTCCCGCGGCAGCGCGAGGAGCCGCCGGAACTGGGTGGGGACCATGTGGGTGTGGGTGCAGCGGTGGGTGTCGATCAGGCGCAGCATCTCCTCGGGCGTCCACTTGTCCATGACCACCAGCCGGTGGCCGATGTGCAGGGACGCGGCCGCGAACTGGAGGACGGCCGTGTGGTAGAGCGG
This sequence comes from Streptomyces sp. NPDC046215, assembly GCF_040646215.1. NCBI lineage: Bacteria > Bacillati > Actinomycetota > Actinomycetes > Kitasatosporales > Streptomycetaceae > Streptomyces > Streptomyces sp. NPDC046215. The sequence goes on from NZ_JBEYZW010000115.1 coordinate 13,120, forward strand.
TGAGCAGACCAGGTGGGTGTTGCCGTCGAACGGCTTGATGCCGAAGATGCCGAGGAAACCGCCGAGGTGGGAGTCCTCGGGAGGTTTTCCGGTCAGGGGGCGGCGGACGCCGCGTGGCCTGCCGGTGGTGCCGGAGGTGTAGTTCATGACCCAGCCGAGCGAGCGGTCCGGGGGCGGGGTGGCGGGGTGCCCGTCGAGGAGCTCGCCGAAGGGCCGGAAGCCGGCGGCGGTCCCGACGGCGTAGCGGCGGTCGGCGGGCAGGCCCGCCTCGTCGGCGGCGGCCCTGGCGGTGGCGGCGAAGCGCTCGTGGGCGAGGAGCACCCGGGCCTGCGCGTCGGCGACGATCCAGGCGATCTCGGCGCCGACGAGGTGGTGGTTGACGGGGACGAGGTAGAGGCCGGCCTGGGTGGCGGCCAGGTGGGCGGTGAGCAGTTCGGGCCCGTTGGGCAGGACGGCGGCGACGGCGTCGCCCGTCCGCAGGCCCGCGGCGCGCAGCCCGTGGACGAGCCGGTTGGCGGCGGCGTGCAGGCGGCCCGCCGTCCACGTCGCGCCGTCCGGGGCGATCAGAACGGTGCGGTCGGGGTCGGCGGCGGCCTGGGCCCAGAAGCCGTTGGGCGGTGGGGGCATGGCGTGCTCCTCCTCGGGTGCGGGCGCGGGCGGCGGCCGGGTCCGGGCGTCAGGCGCGCCCGGCGATGCGGTCGATGCGGTCGACGGCGCGCTCGAAGCCGGCCGTCAGCTCGTCGAAGACGGCCCGGACGCTGCGCCGGGTCTCCATCCGGCCGACGATCTGGCCGACGGGGGTGCCGAGCAGCGGTTCGACCTCGTACCGCTGGATGCGGGAGAGGGCTTCGGCGACGAGCAGCCCTTGCAGGGGCATGGGCAGGGCCCCGGGGCCGGCCGGGTCGTCCCAGGCGTCGGTCCAGGCGGTGCGCAGCTGGCGGGCGGGTTTGCCGGTGAGGGCGCGGGAGCGGACGGTGTCCCCGGAGCCGGCGGCGAGGAGCTTGGCGGTCAGGGCCGGGGAGTGCAGTTCCGCCTCGTCGGTGGTGAGCCAGAGGGAGCCCAGCCAGACGCCCTGGGCACCGAGGGCGAGGCCGGCGGCGATCTGCTCGCCGCTGCCGATGCCGCCGGCGGCCAGGACGGGCAGCGGGTCGACGGCCCGGACGACCTCGGGGGTCAGGACCATGGTGGCGATCTCGCCGGTGTGGCCGCCGGCCTCGTAGCCCTGGGCGACGACGATGTCGATGCCGGCGGCGGCGTGCCGGGCGGCGTGGCGGGCGCTGCCCGCGAGGGCGGCGACGACGGCGCCGTGGGCGTGGGCGCGGGTGACGACGTCGGCGGGCGGCGGGCCGAGGGCGTTGGCCAGCAGCGCGACGGGGTAGTCGAAGGCGGCGTCGAGCTGGGCGCGGGCGACCTCCTCCATCCAGCCGGTGATGCGCCACCCGGAGCGGTCGCCCGCGGCGAGTTCGGGCACGCCGTGCCGGGCGAGGGTCTCGCGGACGAAGTGCCGGTGCCCGGCCGGGATCATCGCCTCGACGTCGGCCTCGCTGACGCCCTCGACCTTGCGGGCGGGCATGACGACGTCGAGCCCGTACGGCTTGCCGCCGGTGTGCTCCTGCATCCAGTCGAGGTCCCGCCGGAGCGCGTCGGGGTCGGTGTAGCGCACGGCGCCGAGCACCCCGAGCCCTCCGGCGCGGGTGATGGCGGCGGCCACCGCCGGGAAGGGCGTGAAGCCGAAGACGGCGTGCTCGATTCCCAGGTGCCGGCTCAGCTCCGTCTGCATGGGCGGCAGGATGCCGCAGCGGGCCGGGCGAGGGAAGAGTTTTTCTGATGGAACGTCAGTTACCGGGCGGCCGGCGGCGGCCCCGCCGTCATCTGCGGTGCTGCGCGCCGCGGCCGGCCCGGGTCTGGCGCAGGGCCGCGACCTGCCGGTAGAGCTCGACGGCCTCGGTGGAGCGGCCGAGCTGCTCCAGGCAGTGCGCCTCGTCGTTGCGGCTGGTGAGGGCGTCGGGGTGGTCGGCGCCCAGCACCCGCTGGCGGGCCTGGGCCACCTCGCGGTACAGGGCCAGGGCCTCCGTCCAGCGGCCGAGCCAGCCCAGGCCGACCGCGATCTCGCGGCGGCTCACCAGCGTCTCGGGGTGGTCGGCGCCCAGGACCCGGGCCCGCACGCCGCCGACCTCCCGGGCCTCGGCGAGCGCCTCCTCCCAGCGGCCGAGCCGGCCGAGGTTGACGCCGAGGCAGTGCCGGGCGCGCAGGGTGTCGGGGTGCTCGGGGCCCTGGGCCCGGGTGCGCTCGTCGACCAGGTCCCGGAACAGCCGCAGGGCCTCGGCGCTGCGGCCGAGGCGGCCGAGGCAGATGCCCGCCTCGTAGCGGGCGGCGAGCGTGTCGGGGTGGTCGGCGCCCAGCGTCCGCTGCCGCACGGCGGCCACCTCGCGGTAGGTCTGCAGGGCGTCGGTCCAGCGGCCCAGCCGGCCGAGCGCGTAACCGACCTCGTAGCGGGTGACGAGGGTGTCGGGGTGGCTCGCGCCCAGGACGCGGGCGCGGGCGGCCGCCACGTCGCACGCCATGCGGTACGAGTCCGCGGCCCGCCCCAGCCGGCCCAGGTTGAAGGCCAGGTTGTGCCGGCAGCGCAGGGTGTCCGGGTGGTCGGGGCCCACCGTCCGCTCCCGGGCGGCGAGCACGGCGGCGTACGCGTCGTGCGCCTCCTCGTGCCGGCCGAGCTGACCGAGGACGAACGCGGTCTCCTGCCGCGCGGCCAGGGTGTCGGGGTGGTCGGGGCCCAGCGTCCGCTCCCGGCCGTCCGCGACCCGGGTGTACTCGCGCAGCGCCTCGCCGGGCCGGCCCCGCAGACCCAGCGTGAAGGCGGCCTCGTACCGGCTGGCCAGGGTGTCGGGGTGGTCCGGGCCGAGGACGCGCTCCCGCTCGGCCGCGACGGCGCGGTGGGCCTCGCCGGCCTCGGCCCACCGGCCCAGCCGGCCCAGCCGCAGGGCTTCCTGATGGCGGGCGGCCAGCTCCCCCAGGATCGCCGGGGGCGGCTCGGACGCGAGGATCTCGGGTTCTTCGAGCACGCCGGCGCCGACCGGCGTTCCGGGCCGGCCGCCCGGCCGGCCCACCGACGGACTGCCGGGCCCCTTCGTCCACGTGCCCGTGAGCGCCGCGGCCGGGTCGGGCGGGAGCACGTCCAGGGCGCCGGAGCCGGTCGCCTTGGACCCGGTGGTCATGGACCGGGCCCAGCCCGGCAGCCGGGGCGGCTCGGGCAGCCTGGCCGACGCCCGCAGGCGCCGCCGGGCCTCCGGCAGGGTCCGGGGCACGGGGCCCGCGTGCGCGGCGCGGCACAGGTCCAGCAGGCGCCCGTGCACGGCCGCGGCGTCGGGCGGCCGGTCGTCGGGGTCCTTCGCCAGCAGGTCCAGGACGATCGCCTCCAGGTCTTCCGGCAGCTCGGGGCGGCGCTCCCGCAGGGGCCGGGGCACGGTGTCCCGGTGGCCGACGAGCACGGCCCAGGCGTCGTCCATGTCGAACGGCGGGGCCCCGGTGGCCACCTCGTACAGCACACAGCCCAGCGAGTACAGGTCACTGCGGTGATCGACGGATCCGCCGCCGATCTGCTCCGGCGACATGTAGTGCGGGGTGCCCATGGCGATGCCGGTGCCGGTGAGGCGGGAGGAGGACGAGAAGGAGGAGCGGCCCATGTCGTGGCCCAGCCGGGCGATCCCGAAGTCGCAGATCTTCAGCGTCCCGTCGGCGAGCCGCACGATGTTGGCGGGCTTGAGGTCACGGTGCACCACGCCCTGCCCGTGGGTGTAGGCGAGGGCCGCGGCGAGCTGCTCGCCGATGTCGACGACCTCGGACAGCGGCAGCGGCAGCCGGCCGTTGTCGTCCAGGAGCTCGCTGAGGTTGCGGCCGTCGAGCAGCTCCATCACCAGGTACAGGACGCCTTCGAACTCGCCGAAGTCGTGGACGACGGTGATGCCGCGGTGCTGCAGGGCCGCCGCGACCCGCGCCTCGCGCCGGAACCGCTCCCGCAGCACCCTCAGGTAGGACTGCTCGTGCTGGGGCCCCAGCGGCTTGAGGCACTTCAGGGCCACCTGGCGCCCGAGCGACTCGTCACGGGCCCGCCACACCTCGCCCATCCCGCCCCGCCCGATGCGGTCGAGCAGCACGTACCGGTCCTGGATCAGCCTGGTTTCCGCCATCCTCCGCCGCCGCCCCCGTCGCGTCGCTGTGCATCCCCCGGCCCGACCAGTATGGCGGCCCCTCTTCGCCCCTTGTAGACGGAGGAAGGGGTACCGGATCCCGGCCGGGCGCCCGCCGGGCCCCGGGCCCCGGCCGTCCGTCCCCGGCCTCCGCACCGGCCGCCCCCGCCGACGGGGCCCTGCCGAGAGGGGAGGTCGATCACGAGATATCTTGATGTCGAGCAATGTTGCAAACGTGGAGCGGAGCACCGGTGACTGACTCGACCATCATCTATACACACACCGACGAGGCCCCGGCCCTGGCGACGTATTCGTTCCTGCCCGTGGTCCAGGCGTACGCCTCGACGGCCGGTGTCACGGTGGAGACCCGTGACATCTCCCTGGCGGGGCGCATCATCGCCCTCTTCCCCGAGTACCTCGAGGAGGGCCGGCGGATCGACGACGCGCTCGCCGAGCTCGGACAGCTGGCGAAGACGCCCGGCGCCAACATCATCAAGCTGCCGAACGTCTCGGCCTCGATCCCGCAGCTGAAGGCCGCCGTGGCCGAGCTCCAGCAGCAGGGCTACACGCTGCCGGACTACCCGGACGACCCGAAGACCGACGAGGACCGCGACGTCCGCGCGCGGTACGACAAGATCAAGGGCAGCGCCGTCAACCCGGTCCTGCGCGAGGGCAACTCCGACCGCCGCGCCCCCGCGTCGGTCAAGAACTACGCCAAGGCCCACCCGCACCGCATGGGCGCCTGGAGCGCCGAGTCGAAGACGAACGTCGCCACCATGGGCGCCGACGACTTCCGCTCCACCGAGAAGTCCACGGTCATCGCCGAGGACGGCACGCTGCGCATCGAGCTGGCCGGGGACGACGGCTCGACCACCGTCCTGCGCGAGTCGGTACCCGTGCTCGCGGGCGAGGTCGTCGACGCGTCCGTCATGCGCGTGGCGGCCCTGCGCGAGTTCCTGAGCGAGCAGGTCGCCCGCGCTAAGGCCGAGGGCGTGCTGTTCTCGGTGCACCTGAAGGCCACGATGATGAAGGTCTCCGACCCGATCGTCTTCGGCCACGTGGTGCGCGCCTTCTTCCCGAAGACGTTCGCCGCGCACGGTGAGACGCTGGCCAAGGCCGGTCTGACGCCGAACGACGGCCTCGGCGGCATCTACAAGGGCCTGGAGTCGCTGCCCGAGGGCGCCGCGATCAAGGCGTCCTTCGACGCCGAGCTCGCCGAGGGCCCGGCCCTGGCGATGGTCGACTCCGACAAGGGCATCACCAACCTGCACGTGCCGAGCGATGTCATCGTCGACGCCTCCATGCCGGCGATGATCCGCACCTCCGGCCACATGTGGGGCCCGGACGGCCAGGAGGCCGACACCCTCGCCGTGCTGCCCGACAGCAGCTACGCCGGTGTCTACCAGACCGTCATCGACGACTGCCGCGCCCACGGCGCCTTCGACCCCTCGACGATGGGCTCGGTGCCCAACGTCGGTCTGATGGCGCAGAAGGCCGAGGAGTACGGCAGCCACGACAAGACCTTCGAGATCCCCGCCACCGGCACGGTGCGGGTCCTCGACGGCAGCGGCGCCGTGGTGCTGGAGCAGACGGTCGGCGCGGGCGACATCTTCCGCATGTGCCAGACCAAGGACCTGCCGATCCAGGACTGGGTCAAGCTGGCCGTCAGCCGCGCCCGCGCGACCGGCAACCCGGCCGTGTTCTGGCTCGACGAGGGCCGCGCGCACGACGCGCAGCTGATCGCGAAGGTCCGCACCTACCTCGCCGAGCACGACACCGAGGGTCTGCGGATCGAGATCATGTCGCCGGTCGAGGCGACCGCGTTCTCCCTGGAGCGCATCCGCCGCGGCGAGGACACGATCTCGGTCACCGGCAACGTGCTGCGCGACTACCTCACCGACCTGTTCCCGATCCTCGAGCTGGGCACGAGCGCGAAGATGCTCTCCGTCGTCCCGCTGATGAACGGCGGCGGCCTGTTCGAGACGGGTGCCGGCGGCTCCGCGCCCAAGCACGTCCAGCAGCTGGTCAAGGAGAACTACCTGCGCTGGGACAGCCTGGGCGAGTTCCTCGCGCTGGCGGTCTCCTTCGAGCACCTCGCCCAGACGACGGGCAACGCGCGCGCCCAGGTGCTCGCCGACACCCTGGACCGGGCGACCGGCACGTTCCTCAACGAGGACAAGTCGCCCAGCCGCCGCCTCGGTGGCATCGACAACCGCGGCAGCCACTTCTACCTCTCCCTCTTCTGGGCGCAGGAGCTGGCCAAGCAGACTGAGGACGCGCAGCTCGCGGAGGCGTTCGCCGCGCTCGCCAAGACGCTGGCCGAGCAGGAGCAGACCATCGTCGACGAGCTGATCGCGGTGCAGGGCTCGCCGGCCGACATCGGCGGCTACTACCAGCCCGACCCGGCCAAGGCCGCGGCCGTCATGCGCCCGTCGGCGACGTTCAACCAGGCCATCGCGACCCTGGGCTGACGCGTCGGCGGGGGGGGGGGGGCGGCGGGGGGGGGGGGGGGGGGGGGGGGGGG
>NZ_JBEYZW010000116.1:0-19571 GCF_040646215.1 Streptomyces sp. NPDC046215
GGTTGTGGCTGAGCTCAGCCACAACCAGCCCGTCCGGCGTTTGAGGACGCGCCCGCAGGGCGCCCGCCGCCGCAGGCGGCAACGACGGGCCGCAGCCGAAGACCCGCCGGAAAGGCTAGCGCAGCTCCCCCGTGCAGCACTTCACGCTGCCGCCCCCCTTCAGCAGCTCTCCCAGGTCCATTCCGATCGGTTCGAAGCCCCGCGCGCGCAGGGGGGCGAAGAGGCCCACCGCCATCTGCGGGAGCAGCACGTGGCGGCCGTCGCTCACCGCGTTGAGGCCCAGGGCCGACGCGTCCTCCTCCGTGGCGATCAGCGCGTCCGGGAAGAGCCGCTCCAGCACGGCCCGGCTGCCGGGTGAGAACGCGCCCGGGTAGTACATGACCTCGTCCCCGTCGAGCACGCACAGCGCCGTGTCGAGGTGGTAGTAGCGGGGGTCGACGAGGTCGAGCCCGATGACGGGGCGGCCGAAGAACTCCTGGGCCTCGGGGTGGGAGAGGGGGCTGCTGCGGAAGCCCCGTCCGGCGAGCAGCCAGGAGGAGGTGACGGCGAAGTCCCCCTCGCCCTCGTTGATGTGCTCCGGCTCGCACACCTCCGCGTAGCCGTGGTCGCGGAACCACCGGGCGTGCACCTCGGCCTCGGCGGCGCGTTCGGGGTGGGCGAAGCGGGCGCCGAGGACCCGGCCGTCGACGACGGTGGCGCCGTTGGCGGCGAAGACCATGTCGGGCAGGTCGGGGCGCGGGGTGAGCTCTTCCACCGTGTGCCCGAGGGCGCGGTAGCGGTCGCGCAGGTCCTCCCACTGGGCGAGGGCGAGCGGGAGGTCGACCGGCTTGTCCGGGTCCATCCAGGGGTTGATCGAGTACGTGACCTTGAAGTGGGCCGGCGGGCACATCAGATAGCGCCGGGGTGTGGCTTCGCGCCGGGGGACGGCGCGGGGTGGGGCAGTGCGCAAGGAGTGCTCCTCACGGTGGTGTTGGGCACGTACGGGGTCGTCGTACGTGCCCAAATCGTCCACGCTCCAAGGACTTTGCGCATGAACCGTACGGGTGGTTTAACCGTGGCCCTCCGGCGTTCCGCCGGTTCCGCCCCGTCCTTCGCGCAACTTCCGCAGCAGTTCCCGCTTCTGGGCGGCGGCGTCCGTGCCGCCGCCGCCCCGGCCGGCCCGGCCGGCGCCGCGCAGTGCGCCGCGGGAGAGGTTGCTGCGGGTGCCGCCGACTCCGAGCATGCCGCCCGCGCTGCCCCGGCTCATGGGGTTCTCCTCTCGTCATTGCGAGACGTCGCGTCTCGCTTCACTCCTCAGGCTGAACGAGACGCGACGTCTTGTCAAGACGATACGTCTCGCCTTCCTTCTCGCTAGGATGCGGGCATGCCCGACAAGAGCCCCGCGAACAAGACGCCCGACGCCACCCGCCGGAGTGAGCGCTCCCGCCGCGCGATCCTCGACGCAGCCCTCGAACTGGTCGGCGAGGTCGGCTTCACGAAGCTGACCATCGAGGCCATCGCCGCCCGCGCCGGGGTCGGCAAGCAGACGATCTACCGCTGGTGGCCCTCCAAGGCCGCGGTGCTCTTCGAGGCGTGCGTCCCCGAGGGCGTCGACCCGGCCGCGATCGAGCTGCCCGATACGGGTGATCTCGAAGCGGACCTCAAGACCGTCCTGCGGGCCACCGTCGACGAGCTCACCAGCGAGCGCCTCGAGGCCGCGACCCGCGCGCTCACCGCCGAGACGCAGAACGACGCGGAGCTCGGCCGCGCGCTCACCGCGAAGGTCCTCGAACCCCAGCTCCAGGCCTACGTGCGGCGGCTCCGGGCGGCCCAGCGGACCGGGCAGGTCGCCGCGGACATCGACCTGCGCATCGCCCTCGAACTGCTGGTAGGCCCGCTGTTCCACCGCTGGCAGACCCGCACCCTGCCGCTCACCCACGCCTACGCCGACACCGTCGTCGAGCTGACCCTGCGCGGCCTCGCCCCCCGCTGAGCTGCCTGCTGAGCTGCCCGTCGAGCCCGCGCCGGGCCCCCGCGGGGCCCCCTGCCGGGCTCCCGCCGGGCCCTGAGCGGAACCTTCCCTTCAACCGGACGAGCGGCCGGTCTCACACTCCTCCGAGCGCTCCGGCGGTCACACCGGGAGCAGGATGGTGGCAGCATTGACCGCAGACCGCGGTCGAAGTGAGGGGATAGATGGAACGCAAGAGCAGGTTCTCCCAATGGCTGCGCCGTCCCAGGAGCGGAGCGGGCGATACGGGCGCGGGCGCGGCATCGGAGGCCGCCCGCGAGGAACTGCTCCTGGCCGCGGCGGCCGCCGGCTTCCCGCTGGCCCCCGCCGCGCACCCGTCCGGGTACGGCTGTTCCTGTGAGCGCATCGGCTGTCCCACGCCCGGCCGGCACCCGGTGTCCTTCGCCTGGCAGACCCTCGCCACCACGGACGCCGAGAAGGTCACCAAGTGGCTGCGCGCCCAGCCGGAGGCCAATTTCATCACCGCCACCGGCATCGCCCACGACGTGCTCGACGTCCCGGCCGAGGCGGGCGAGGCGGCCCTGGCGAAGCTGGACGCCGCGGGCGTCGACGTGGGGCCCGTCGCCACCGTCACCCCCGACCGCATGCTGTTCTTCACCGCCACCCGCGGCACCCCGGACGACGAGGACGAGTGGTGGCCGTGCGAGCTGGACTGCCACCCCGAGACCATGGACGAGCACCCGGGCCTGCGCTGGCACTGCCGGGGAAGCTACGTCCTGCTGCCGCCGTCCCGGCTCGCGGACGACGGGCAGGTGGCCTGGCTGCGGGGCCCGGAGCACCCGCTGCCCGACCCGCTGACGCTGCTGGAGACACTCACGGACGCCTGCGCCCAGTACGCGGGGCGGCGCCCGGGTCACCAGGAGTCGGCCGCCTGGCCGATCGGCCGCTGAGCCCGCGGGCCCCCGCCCGCTACGCGCCCTTGACCGCGGTCACGGCCTCCAGCCGGTTGAGGAAGACGGCCTGCCCGCCCGCCCCCTTCGCCGGGACCTTCACCGCCGACTCCGACACCCGGGTGTAGGTCACGGACCGCTTCAGCTCGCCGGTCAGCAGGGCCTTCGTCCGGGGGTCGGTCAGCTGGGGGCGCAGCCCCTCGGCCATCGTCCGCCGCTCCCGGTGGTGGGCGGTGAAGAAGACCAGCGCCCCGCCGTCCTCGGTGCGCAGCGCCGGGGCGGGGAAGCCGGGGGCCTTCTCGGGGGTGTCGATGAACTCCGTCCAGAACGTCGGCGTCCGGCGGAGCTTGTCGCGCTCCTCGCGCAGCAGCGAGGTCCGCGGCCCGGGCGCGAAGACCTTGCCCTCGCCGGTCCGCAGGTAGTCGGTGTACGCGCCGCTCACCGCGGCCGGGGCGGTGGCCAGCTTCGGGTCCTCGCCCTTGGCGACGGGGACGGCCTCCGCGTAGCCGTCCTTGTCCTTCGCGAACGCGGGCACCTTCGCGGGGGTGAGGATCGACAGGTAGGTGGCCTTCCACGGCTCCTTGACCCCGCCGCGCAGGAAGACCACGAACCAGCGGTTCCTGTCGCGGTTGCTGCGGGTGTCGGCGAGGAAGAACTTCGGCCAGCCGGCCTGCCGGGGGACGGTGAAGCGCGCGTCGTCGAGCACCAGGGGCGGGTACTTGGGGTTGCCGCCGGGGGTGATGGCGTTCTGGGTCCGCATGTCGGCGTGGCCGATCTCGGCGAGCGGGCCGGCCTCGACCCGGGATATGACGTTCGGGTCGAGCTTGCGGTACGCCTCGTTGTAGCCGTCGGTGAACCGCTTGAGGATCTTGGGCGCCTCAGCCCTGTCCACCGCCGGCAGGATCTCCCGCTCGCCGTGCACCGTCACGCACCCGGTCGCCGTCAGCGCCACCGTCAGCACCCCGGCCAGCAGCGGCACCGCCGGTGCGGTGGACGGTCGACGGGGCTGCCGGCGTCTCATCGGGCTTCGACTCCTTGGTGGCTGCTCGGGACGGCGTCACCCTACCCGGCGCGAAAAACAGGAGCAGGGTGGGCACCAGGTACAGCGTCCACACCGTGACCTGCACCCACGTCGGGTCCGCCTGGAAGTTGAAGACGCCCTTGAGGAGCGTGCCGTACCAGCTGTCCGCGGGAATCTGCTCGCTGACGTCGAACGCCTTGTCCTGCAGGCCGGGCAGGAACTCGGCCTCCTGGAGATCGTGGAAGCCGTACGCCAGCACACCCGCCGCGACGACGACGAGCATCGCCCCGGTCCACGTGAAGAACTTCGCCAGGTTGATGCGCAGCGCGCCCCGGTAGAAGAGCCAGCCCAGCACCACGGCCGTGAGCAGCCCCAGCACCGCACCGCCCAGCGGCCGGACGCCCTCGCCGGTGGCCTCCACGGCCGCCCAGACGAACAGGGCGGTCTCCAGGCCCTCGCGGCCCACGGCCAGGAACGCGGTGACGACCAGGGCGGTGGTGCCCATCGCCAGGGCGGCGTCCAGCTTGCCGTGCAGCTCCCGCTTCAGGTGCCGGGCGGTGCGCCGCATCCAGAAGACCATCCACGTCACCAGGCACACGGCGAGGATGGACAGCGAGCCGCCGAGCAGCTCCTGCGCCTCGAAGGTCATCCGCTGCGAGCCGAACTGGAGGAGCGCGCCGAAGGCCATGCTCAGCAGGACGGCGGCGCCGATGCCGAGCCAGACCGGTGCCAGTGCGTCCCGGCGTCCGGTCTTCACCAGGTAGGCGACCAGGATGCAGACGACGAGACTGGCCTCCAGCCCCTCGCGCAGACCGATCAGATAGTTGCCGAACACGCGGCTTCCCCTTCCGTGGAGAGACTGCCGGCGGCAGGACCGCCGGTCATGCGAACAGCGCCTTGCCCCACCAGTCGTCCTTGTCGCGGACGCCCGGCGGCACGGCGAAGACCGCCGAGCCCACGTGCTGGATGTACTCGTTGAGGGAGTCCTTGCGGGCCAGCCGGGTCTGTACCGGCACGAAGCCGTCCCGTACGTCCCGCTGGTAGGCGAGGAAGAACAGGCCGGCGTCCAGCCGGCCCAGCCCGTCCGTGCCGTCGGTGAAGGAGTAGCCGCGGCGCAGGATCGTCGCCCCGCTGTTGCTGTCGGGGTGGGCGAGGCGCACGTGCGCGTCGGGGAGCATGGCCTTGAGGTTGGGCTCGTCGCGCTCGCGCCGCAGACCCACGGGGGCGCCCTCGGCCTTGTCCCGGCCGAAGATGTCCTCCTGCTCCTTGAGCGAGGTGCGGTCCCAGGTCTCGATGTGCATCCGGATGCGGCGTGCGACGAGGTACGAGCCGCCGGCCATCCAGGCGGGGCCGTCCTTCTCGCTCACCCACACGTGCTTCGCCAGGGCGGCGTCATCGGTGCCGGAGATGTTCCGGGTGCCGTCCTTGAAGCCCATCATGTTGCGCGGCGTCTGGGCGTCGGGGGTCGTCGAGGACGTCTTGCCGAAGCCCAGCTGCGACCAGCGGACGGCGGCCCTGCCCATGGCGATCCGGGCGAGGTTGCGGATCGCGTGCACCGCGACCTGGGGGTCGTCCGCGCACGCCTGGACGCACAGGTCGCCGCCGCTGCGCGCCGCGTCGAGGTTGTCGCCGGGGAAGGCTGGCAGGTCGATCAGGGCGGGCGGGCGGCGGGACTTCAGCCCGAAGCGGTCCTTGCCGTCCTTCTCGAACAGGCCGGGGCCCACGCCGAAGGTCAGCGTCAGCCGGGACGGCTTGAGGCCGAGGGCCTCGCCGGTGTCGTCCGGGGGCAGTTCGGCGTTGTCACCGATCGCCCCGGTGCCCACCTCGCGGCCGGCCGTCATCCGGGCGGCGGCGGCCGTCCACTCCCGGAGCAGCTTGACGAGCGCGTCCCGGTCGGTGGTGGTCACGTCGAAGGCCGCGAAGTGCAGCCGGTCCTGCACCGCCGTGGCGATGCCGGCCTGGTGGGCGCCGTGGAACGGCACCGCGTCCCCGGTGGCCGCCGCGGGCCGGGCGTCGTCACCGGTGCGCAGCGCGGCCGCGGCGCCGCCGGCGGCGGCCGCGCCGAGCGCGAGCCCGGCACCGCCCCAGCCGAGCAGCGAGCGGCGCGAGGGCGCCGCCCCGGTCTTCCCGGCGGCCCCGGCGGTCTCCCCGGTGGGCTCCGCGGTGGTCTCTTCCGGCATCTTTGCCCCCTACTTGGCGACGGCGCCGGCGAGCTTGGACAGCGGCTCGGCGAGGGCGTTGACCGCGTCAGAAAGCTTCTTGCGGTCGTCCTTGCCGACGGTGTCGTACGCCTTGAACCCGTCGCCCTCGCGGTAGTCGCCGAGCAGCTTCTTCAGCTCCGCGAACTGCTTGTCCAGCTCCTTGGCGAGCGCGGCGTCGTTCTTGGCCGCGACCGGCTTCAGCAGCGCGTAGGACTTCTCGGCGCCCTCGACGTTGGCCTGGAAGTCCACCAGGTCGGTGTGGCTGTAGCGCTCTTCCTCACCGGTGACCTTGCCGGTGGCCACCTCGTCGAGCAGCTCCTTGGCGCCGTTGGCCATGCTGGTCGGGGTGATCTCGGCGGTGCCGACGCGCTTCTGCCAGTCGGCGAGGTCCTTCATCAGCTGGTCGGCCAGCTTCTTGTCGTCCTCGGTGATCTTCTTCTCGTCCCAGAGGGACTTCTCCAGCTTGTGCCAGCCGGTCCACTGCTGGTCCTTCTCCAGGCCGTCCTCGCGGACGTCGACCTTGGGGTCGATGTCACCGAAGGACTCGGCGACGGGCTCGGTGCGCTCCCAGCCGATGCGGGAGGGGGCGTAGAGCTTCTTCGCCTCGTCCAGGTCGCCCTTCTTGACGGCGTCCGCGAACTTCTGCGCCGCCGGGACCGTCTCGTCGGCCTGCGCCTGGACGTAACGGCGGTACTCGGCGACGGCCATGTCCAGCTCGGGGCTGGACTTCTCCGCCTTGTCGGCACCGGTCACGGTGATCTTCTGACGAATGCCGTCGCCCTTCATTCCGGGCTTGCAGGCGATTTCGTACGAACCAGCCTTCTTGATCGTCGCGGTGATCTCCGCCTTGGTGCCGGGGCCGATGTTCTCGCGCTCGGTGACGATCCGGTCGCCGGGGGCGTAGACGTAGACCTCGGTGACCTTGGAGCCCTTGTTCTCCACATTGATCGTCACGTGGCCGGCGGGGAACGAGGTCTTCGACACCTCGCACGCGTCGTCGGTGGCCTTCACCAGGATCGCGTCCGCGCCCGAGGAGCCGGACTTCTCGGCGCAACCCGCCACGGCGGTCAGGGCCGTTGCGACCGCGACGGCGGCGACGACGGAGGAGCGGAGGGCTCGCATGCGGGCTCCAGGCAGGGCTCGGTGAGACGGATACGGCGAATCGGCGGGTACGACGAATACGGCGGGAAAAGGGGCGCCCGATTCGGTAGGGCCGAAAACGGCTGGAACGGCCGAAAACAGCCTGGCCGAATTAGGCTGCCCTAACTTATCCGAGGCTTGCCTGTGGTGTTCCCGGAATGGTGAGTGATTTCCCTCTCAGACGGCAAAACCTTGCCCGTCGCGTCGCGGGATCACCAGGGGGTCCCCGGTCCGAGGATGATCAATTACCTCCACCGGGTGCGCGTAGACGCGGCTGAGCAATTCCGCGTCGAACACCTGGGACGGCGGGCCGTCGGCGGCGACGCGCCCCTCGTGCAGCACGGCGACGCGGTCCGCGTGGGCCCCGGCGAGCCCGAGGTCGTGCAGCACGACCACCACCGCGTCCCCCGCCGCCGCGCGCGCCCGGCAGACCCGCAGCACCAGCTCCTGGTGGCGCAGGTCCAGGGCGGCGGTCGGCTCGTCGAGCAGCACCAGCGGGGTGCGCTGGGCGAGGACGCGGGCCAGGGAGACCCGCGCCCGCTCGCCCCCGGACAGCGCGGCGAAGGACCGCCCGGCGAACCCGGTGACCTCGGCGGCGGCCATCGCCTCACGCACCGCCTCCTCGTCCTCGTCCTCGGCGGGGGTCCCGGCCCACGGCGCGCGCCCCATCCGCACCACGTCCTCGACCGGGAACGGGAACGACAGCTCGCTCGCCTGCGGCAGCACCGCCCGGCGCAGGGCGAGTTCGCCCGGCGTCCAGGCGGCGGCCGGGAGGTCGTCGATCCGCACCTCGCCGGACTCGGCGGGCAGGTCGCAGGCCAGGGCGGCCAGCAGCGTCGACTTGCCCGCGCCGTTGGGCCCGACGAGCGCGAGCACCTCGCCGGCGGCGACCCGCAGATCGACCTCGGACAGCACCGTCCGGCCCGCCAGCCGCACCCGCAGCGCGCGGGCCTCGGCCCGGGGCGCCCCGAGGGGGCGGGGGAGGGGGAGCCGGCGGGCCCGGGACCGGAACAGGGACGTGCTCACGCCCAACCCCCCTGCCTGCGACGGGTCCTGCGCAGGAGCCAGAAGAAGAACGGACTGCCGAACAGGGCCGTCAGCACGCCCAGGGGAAGCTCCGCCGGCTGGGCCGCCGTGCGGGCCGTGAGATCGGCGGCCACCAGGACGAGGGCGCCGCCCAGGGCGCTGCCCGGGACGAGGAAGCGGTGCCCGGGGCCCGCCGCCATGCGCAGCAGGTGCGGCACCAGCAGGCCGACGAACGTGACGATGCCCGCCACGGCCACCGCAGCCGCCGTCAGCAGCGCCACCACGAGGACCAGCACCAGGCGCAACCGCTCCACGTCCACGCCCAGGTGGCGCGCCGGGCGCTCCCCGAGGGCGAGGAGGTCCAGCTTGCGGGAGTACAGGGGCGCGAGGGCCAGCCCGGCCAGGGCGCACGGGAGCACGGCGAGCACCTTCGGCCAGGTGGCCTGCGCGAGCGAGCCGAGCTGCCAGAAGGTGATCTGGGTGATCTGCGCGCTGTCCGCGAAGAAGACGCACAGCCCGATGAGGGCGCCCGCGAAGGCGTTCACCGCGATGCCGGTGAGGATGAGGGTGACGACCTCGGTGCGGCCGCCCGACCGGGACAGCGCGTACACCAGCAGCACCGTGCCGAGGCCGCCCGCGAACGCGCAGAGGGTGATCGTCCAGTTGCCGAGGAAGGTCAGCCCCAGGGCGATCGAGGCGACGGCGCCGACCGCCGCGCCCGCGGAGATGCCGATCACGCCCGGCTCGGCGAGCGGGTTGCCGAACACGCCCTGCATCAGGGCCCCCGCGCAGCCCAGCGACGAGCCGACGAGCAGGGCCAGCACCACGCGCGGCAGCCGGACGTTCCACAGCACGCTCTCGCCGACCCGGTCCAGCTCCGCGCCGCCGAGGCCCGTCCGGTGCAGCAGGGAGCCGAGGACGTCTCCCAGCGGGATGTCGTAGGCGCCGACCCCGGCGGAGAGGAGGGCCAGCAGGACCAGGGCGGCGGCCATGCCGGCGGTCAGGAGCGCGGGGGTGCGGGCCCGCCGCGGCCCCGGCGGGACGGGCTCCCCGGCGGGGCCGCCCTCGGTGGTGGCGGCCTCGGTCAGGACGGCCATGTCACTTGCCCTTCGCGTGGATCTGCTCGATCAGGGACGCGAGGACCGTGTCGGTGCGCGGCCCGAAGTTCAGCAGCACGCCGTCGTCGACGGAGGCGATGCGGCGGTCCAGGCCGGCGGGGGTCTGCCCGACGCCGGGGATCTTCAGCAGGCCGTCCACGCCGCCGACGGACGCCAGGCCCTTGCTCATCACGAGGATCACCTCCGGGGCGGCCTTGGCGAGGGCCTCGCTGGTGATGGGGGTGAAGTCCTTCTTCAGCCCCGACCGCGCCCCCGCGTCGACGCCGCCGGCCGCCTCGATCAGCGAGTCCGCGCCGGAGCCCGCGCCGCCCAGCAGGTAGACGGACGCCGAGCCCCGCAGGTAGAGGAAGGCGACCCGCGGCTTCTTGCCGGCGTCCGCGGCGTGCGGGATGTTCTTCTTCGCCGCGTCGAGGCGGTCTTCGGTGCGGCGGCGCAGCGCGTCGCCCGCGTCGCGGACCCCGAGCGCGGCCGCCACCTTGCCGATGCGCGGGCCGACGTCCTCCAGCTTCTTCGCCGGGTCCAGGACGACCAGCGGGACGCCCGCGGCCCGGATCTGCTCGACGGCCTCGGCGGGACCGGTGGTGGGCTCCGCGAGGACGAGGTCGGGCTTGAGCGAGAGCACGCTCTCCGCCGAGACGTCGTGCGCGCGGGTGACGACGGGGAGCTTCTTCGCCTGCTCGAAGGTGGCGGTGACGTCCCGGGCCACGACGTGGTCGCCGAGCCCGAGAGTGAAGACGATCTCGGAGAGCGCGCCGGTGAGGGGCACGATCCGGTCGGTGGCGCGCACGGTCACGTCGCGACCGTCGGCCGACCGCACGGTCGCGGGGAGGGTGGTCTTCGGGGCCGTCAGCGGCTCGACCCGGTCAGCCGGGGCCTCCTTCTTGCTCGCACCGCCGCCCTGCGCCGCCGAACTGCCCGACGGGCTGCACGCGGTGAGCCCGGTGAGAGCGACGAGACTGATGACAATGGCCAGAAGTGGCAGCAGGGCGGCGCGTGCGCGGACGTAGCGTGGGGTACGTATCGCCGTACCCGCGGACTGCCGTTGAAGCACGGTTCCTGCCTTTCGCTCCGGCCGGGGGTTCCGACCTGACGCAATGTAGCTTAGGTTAGCCTTACCTAAATCGCCATGCCTCCGGTGGGGCGCCACGGTGATGTCCGTCCGCCGTACCGCTGTGTCGTCCCGTGCCCTGTCGCGTCCCGCGTCCTGTCACGTCCCGCCCGGAAGGGGTTCCTCCGATGCTGTCGTCCAGACCCGCCCGCGCCCCGGTCGTCGCCCTCCTCGCGGCGCTGCTGGCCGCCCTGGTGCCGGCCGCCGCGCACGCGGCGGAGCGGCGGGAGGTCTCCGGCGGGCGGCTGGACTGGGGCGTCAAGTCGTCCTTCCAGGCCTACGTCACCGGCCCGATCGCCGGCGGCAGCACACAGCTCCAGGGCGGCGCGGCGACGGTCGGCGGTCAATTCCGCTTCCACTCGGCCAAGGGCTCCTACGACCCCGGCAGCGGCGCGTTCGAGGCCGGGTTCTCCGGCGGAGTGCGCTTCACCGGGCACAAGCGGTCCGACGGCGGCTACGAGCTCGACCTCACCATCAGCCGCCCCACCGTGCGCCTCTCGGGCAGCGGCGGCACGCTCTACGCCGACATGAGGAGCAAGGCCAAGGGGTCGGGGCAGGTCACCACGGCTTCCCGGGTGCCCCTCGCGGCGCTGGACCTCTCCGGCGTCGACCTCCGCGGCGGCGGCAGCGCCGTCACCCTCGCCAATGTCCCCGCCACCCTCACCGCGCAGGGCGCGAGCGCCTTCGCCGGTTACTACACCGCGGGCACGGCCCTGGACCCCGTCGCCCTGTCAGCCGATGTCGTGGCGGCGGCCGCGAAGCCGGCGCCGCCGAGCGCTTCGCCGTCCGTTTCCGCTTCCGCTGCTGGGGCGGCCGGGGAAAAGACGGGCTCCAAGGGCGAGTTCACGGGTGCCGCGGTCGACTGGGGCGTGCGGCGCTCCTTCCGTGAGTACGTCACCGGTCCCGTCGCCCAGGGCTCCTGGAAGCTGACCGACGGGGCCCGGGACGGTGGCGCGCTGTTCCGCTTCCCCGGAGGCAAGGGCACCTACGACGCGGAGGCGAAGAGCCTGGACGCCGCCTTCGACGGCACCCTCCGCTTCACCGGCAAGCACCTCGACCTCACGCTCGGCGCGGTCAAGGTGGCGGTGAAGGACGGCAAGGGCACCCTGTCGGCGGACGTCTCCGGCAGCGGGGGCGGCACGGGCAAGGGCGTACCGCTCGCCACGTTCGCCGCCACCGGCGTCGAGGAGAAGGACGGGCTCGTCTCCGTCGCCGAGGCCCCCGCCGAGCTGACGGCCGAGGGCGCCAAGGCGTTCGGCGGCGTGTACCGGGAGGGCACGGAGATGGACCCCGTCTCCCTTGCCGTCCCGATCGACGGCAAGGCGCCCTTGCCGGCGTTGCCGGACCTCGGCAGCGGCGCGGCTTCGCCGGGGCCGTCCCCGTCCCGGTCCCCGGAGGCCGCGAACGCCTCGGTCACGTCGGAGCCGGCCGGTTCGTCGTTCCCGGTCGTGCCGGTGACGGTGGCGGGTGCGGCCCTCCTGCTCGCGGCGGCAGCGGCGTATGTCGTGGTCAGCCGCAAGCGTCGGTCGTCGGCGGGTACTTCGGCCGACTGACTCCCAGACTCCGCGCCGGCCGCGGCCCCCCTCCTCACCGCGCAGCGGCCGGCGCGGACCATACCCTTCTGTCACGGCTCTATCTAGAACTATCTAGGAGACAAGCTCAGATGACCGCCATCTCACGCCGTTCCCGCCTCGGCAGAAGCGGCGCGCTCGCCGTCCTCGCGACGGCGACGGCTTTGGGCGCTACCGCGCTGACGGGTACCGCGTATGCGGAAGAGGCCGTGCGGACGACCGCTGGAACACCCGACGCGAGCAAGGCGCAGAAGCGCCAGATCACGGGCGGCACCCTGGTCTGGGGTGTGGAGCAGACGTTCCGTAAGTACATCACCGGCCCGATAGCCATGGGCAAGGTCGAGGTCGCCGAGGGGGCGACGCAGGCTCCGGACAACGGTGCCTTCACTTTCCCCGGGGCCGAAGGAACGTACGACGAGTCGACCCGGGCTCTCAAGACCACCTTCAAGGGCAGCGTGAACTTCCTCGGCCACCAGCACGGCCAGGCCTGGATGCTGGACCTCAAGTTTTCCGACTGGCAGGTCAGCGCCGCCGCCGACGGCAAGGGCGGCAGCATCACCGCCGATGTCACGGATGGGGGCAAGAAGACCCACGACGATCTCTCCATCGCCACGTTCGAGCTCCCGGCCGCCAAGGCGGGCACGGACGAGGTCACCTATGCGGACATCCCCACGAAGGTGACGGAGGGCGGTGCAAAGCTCCTCCGCAAGTACAAGGTGAATGACCCTTTCGACGCGGCGACCCTCTCGCTGAAGTTGGGCGGTCCCGTGTCGGAGCCGGTGGAGCCTCCGCCCTCCAAGGAGCCTGCGAAGTTCCAGGACGGCAACCTCGACTGGGGTGTGAAGAAGAAGTTCCGTGAGTACCTCACCGGCCAGATAGCCGAGGGCAAGGTCGAACTGTCCGACGGGGCCAAACACTCCGGCATCGGCTACCGCTTCGGCAAGGGTGAGGGCACGTACAACGCCGGCACCGGCGTTCTCAGCGCGGACTTCCATGGGGCGGTCCGTCTCACCGGGCACAAGGGCCAGCTCGACCTGAAGATCAGCAAGCTCCACATCGAGACGGCCGACAACAAAGGCACGCTCACCGCCGACGTCTCCTCCAAGGACCGTACCTCCGGAAAGGTCCTCACCGAACAGAAGCTGCCGCTCGCCGATTTGGACCTGTCCTCGGGCGCCTTTACGTCCAAGGACGGGGTGGTGAGCCTGTCCGCGATCCCGGCGAAGCTGAACGAGAAGGCCACGAAGGTCTTCGGGCAGTACAAGGCCGGCGAGGCACTCGACCCGGTGACGATCGCGGTCGCCGTCGACCCTGCGGCCAAGCTGCCCGAAGCCCCCGCCTTCGATAACTGCGCCGACGCGGTGGCCTTCGGGGCGGCCCCCCTGCGCAAGGGCGACTCCGGCTTCTCGGCCAAGCTCGACAGCGACGGCGACGGCGTGGCTTGCGAGACGGGCAAGAGCACGGGGACGGGTACGAGCACGGGAACGGGGTCGGGCGCCAAGACCGGCGCCACCGGATCGCTTTCAAACACCGCTGCCACGACCGGTGGCACCACGGGCGCCGCTACGACCGGCGGCACGACCGGCGGCACGACCGATACCGCCACCACCGGCTCTTTGGCTAACACCGGTGCCAGCACCCCCACCGGCCCCCTGCTCGGCGCGGCCGGGGCGCTCGTGCTCGTGGGTGGGGCCGCCACCTACGTCGCCCGGCGCCGTCGCGCGGGCGACCACGGCTGAGCACCCCCCGAAAAACCACCCGCGCCCGCCGGTACGGTCACCGGCGGGCGCGGGCCCTCGTCGTCACAGGGCGCGGCGCGCCCTCACGCGCTGAGCGGGAACTCCCGGCCCAGCGCCTGGAAGACCGCCGTGTTCAGCGCGAACGCGCGCTTGCACTCGTCGATGACCCGCTGCTTCTCCAGGTCGTCGACCGGCAGGGCGTCCAGCAGCTCCCGGTACTCCCGCTTGAACGCGGCCGGGTTGCCGATGCCCTCGAAGACGTAGAAGCGGACGCCATCGCCCTTGCGGGTGAAGCCCCACGTCTTCTCGGCCGTGCCGCGGATGATCTGGCCGCCGGAGAGGTCGCCCAGATAGCGCGTGTAGTGGTGGGCCACGTAGCCGGCCGGCCAGTCGCGGGCGCACTCCTCGACGCGGGCCGCGTACGCGGCCGTCGCGGGCAGGGGAGCGAGGCCCTCGCGCCAGCCGGGGCCGCCCAGGTGGGCCAGATCCCGCTCCAGCTCGGCGGTGCGGGCCAGCTCGGGGCGTATGAAGGGGCCCGCCACCGGGTCGGCCGCGAGGGCCTCCGACGCGGCCTCCAGGGAGCGGTAGACGAACCAGAGCTGCTCGGTGTAGCGCCGGTAGGCGTCGACCCCGAGCTTGCCGCCGAGCATGTCGCTCATGAACGACGAGTTCTCGGCCTCCGTGTGCTGCTCGTGCGAGGCGGTGCGGATCAGCGTGGAGAACGGCGTGGTGACGGGCGCGTCCAAAGCGGACCTCCGGAGGCCGAGGGCGGGAGCGGGCGGGGACGGGCGCGACCGGGGAACGCTGCCGCGCCGACACCGTCGATTCTCTCTAGTTAGGCTTACCTAAGTCAATTGCTTGCCGACGTGCTGTCGGTAAAACCTTACCGCCCCGGCCCGCCCTACGGGAGGGTGAGGATCTCCGCGCCCGAGTCCGTCACCACCAGGGTGTGCTCGAACTGCGCCGTCCGCTTCCGGTCCTTCGTGACGACCGTCCAGCCGTCCTCCCACATGTCGTACTCGTACGTCCCCAGCGTCAGCATCGGCTCGATGGTGAACGTCATGCCGGGCTCGATCAGCGTGTCGTGGTGAGGGCTGTCGTAGTGGGGGACGATCAGGCCGGAGTGGAAGGACGAGTTGATGCCGTGGCCGGTGAAGTCGCGGACGACGCCGTAGCCGAAGCGCTTGGCGTACGACTCGATGACCCGGCCGATGATGTTGATCCGGCGGCCGGGCTTGACCGCCTTGATCGCCCGGTTCAGGGCCTCGCGGGTGCGCTCGACCAGCAGGCGGGACTCGTCGTCGACGTCGCCGCACAGATAGGTGGCGTTGTTGTCGCCGTGGACCCCGCCGATGAAGGCCGTCACGTCGAGATTGACGATGTCGCCGTCGCGCAGGACGGTCGAGTCCGGGATGCCGTGACAGATCACTTCGTTCACGGACGCGCACAGCGACTTCGGGAAGCCGCGGTAGCCCAGCGTCGAGGGGTAGGCGCCGTGGTCGCACATGTACTCGTGCGCGACCCGGTCCAGCTCGTCCGTCGTCACCCCCGGCGCGATGAGCTTGGCCGCCTCCTCCATCGCCCGGGCGGCGATGCGGCCCGCGATCCGCATCCGCTCGACCGTCTCGGCGTCCTGGATCTCGGGACCGGTGTAAGGGGTGGGCATCTTCTTGCCGACGTACTCGGGCCGCGGGATGGAGGCGGGTACGGGTCGGACGGGGGAGAGCGTCCCCGGGGTGAGAAGCGACTGGCCAGACATGTCTGCGAGTGTATCGAGGGCCCATCGGGGACCATGTGGGCGAGAGCCCATGGGAGCGAGCACGTGGAGGAGGCCAGGATGGCCCTGTTCAAGCGGCGCACGGCCGGCAAGGCGGGCGAGTGGTACTACTGCCTCAAGCACGGCACGGTCGAGGAGGGCCCGGAGTGCCGGGCGGCGGACCGCTTCGGCCCGTACGCGACGCGCGAGGAGGCCGCCCACGCGATGGAGACGGCGCGCGACCGGGAAGAGGAATGGCGGGAGGACCCCCGCTGGAACGACACGGCTCCGCCGGGCCGGGACGACTGACGGCGTCGGCCGGGGGGCGCCCCTGATCTCCGCCGGTGGCCGGGCGGCCTGGGGGCCGTGACTCCACTCCTCCGGCACCGCCGGTTACAGCGTGGGGGTTGTTCGCCGTCGCGGCGGGAAGAAATGGCCGTTCCCGGCCGGGGGGGGTGCCGCACCCTGAGCTCCGCCGCGACGGTGGCCCGCCACGGTGGCGTGGTCCGGCGGTGCCGGGCGGCCTGCGGCCGTGGTTCCACCCCTCCGGCAGGAGGTTCGGCACCGCCGGTTACCGCGCGGGGGTTCCTCGCCGTCGCGGCGGGAAGGGGCGGCCGTCCCGGCCGGGGGGGGGGGGCGGCGGTGCCGGGCGGCCTGCGGCCGTGGTTCCCACCCCCTCCGGCAGGGGGCGGTGGCTCCACCCCCTCCGGCAGGAGCTACGCGGCCTCCGTCACCTCCGAGCCCGCCGCACGGCGCCCCCGCATGCGGGCCGCGTGTTCGTCCGTCCGCTGGTCGTACGACATCAGCTTCGGCAGGGTCAGCGCCAGCAGGCCCACCGAGGCCACGCACGCCAGGCCGCCCGCCCATACCGAGGTGCGGACGTTGGTCAACGTGGCCATGCCGCCCGCGCGGACCTGGCCTATCTGGGGGCCGACCGAGTACGAGAGCATCTCGATGCCGGCGAGGCGGCCGCGCAGTTCGTCCGGGATGGTCTGGTCCCACATGGCCGAGCGGAAGAGACCGCTGACCATGTCGCAGCCGCCCGCCACCGCCAGGAACAGCAGCACCAGCCAGATGTTGTGCATCCAGCCCGCCACCGCCATCGCCGCGCCCCAGCCGATCGCCGCCCACACCACCATCCGGCCGTGCCGGTGGACGCGGGAGGCCCAGCCGCTGGTCAGGCTGACGACCAGGGAGCCGACCGCGCCCGCCGCGTACATCAGACCCAGCGCCCAGGGCGCGTCCAGGTCGTCGGCCAGGAACGGGAAGATCGCGGTGGGGAAGGCGAACAGCATGGCCGCCAGGTCGACGGCGTACGTGCCCAGCAGTTCCTTGCGGCTCCACGCGTAGCGCGCGCCTTCCAGGATGCCGCGCAGCGACGGCTTGTCCGCCTCGTGCGAGGCGGGGGAGGGCGCCAGGCCCACCAGGAGGGCCGCGGAGATCGCGTACGTGGCGATGTCCAGGGCGTAGGCCCACGGCAGCCCGGCGAAGGCGATGATCACGCCCGCCAGCGACGGGCCCGCGATGGCGCCCACCTGCCAGCGCATCGAGTTCAGGGCGGTGGCCGCCGGCAGCTGCTCATGGGCGACGATGCGCGGCACGATCGCCTGCATCGCCGGGCGCTGCAGCCCGGCCAGGGCGCTGGTCAGGCCCGCGACCACGTACAGGGGCCAGATCATCGGGTCCGGCAGCAGCGTGTTGAGCAGCAGGAGCGCCGACAGGACGCCGAGCCCGGCCTCCGTCCACAGGATCAGCTTCCGGCGGTCGACCGCGTCGGCCAGGGCACCGCCGTACAGACCGAAGACGATCAGCGGGACCAGCTCGACGGCCCCCACCGCGCCGACCGCCAGCGCCGAACCCGTCAGCTCCTTGAGCTGGAGCGGCACCGCGATGAAGGTGAGAAACGTGCCGAAGACGGTCACGAGCCCCGCCACCCACATCCGGCGGAAGTCGCGGGAGGAGTGCCAGGGCGTCAGGTCCGGCAGCAGCGCGCGCAGGCGGGACGGGGCAGGAACGGGGGAAACGAAGGGGGGATCGTGATCGGTCACGGGAGACCATGGTGCGTAATCGGGCGATCGCGGGCAAACGAATTACCTGGCCGGCCCGGGAAATGAGCAAAGGCGCGCCCCCGCGTGCTACCAGGGCGGCGGCGGTGGCGCCGTCAGCTGGTCCGCGAGCCGGGCCAGCCGGTCGCGGAACCGGCGCCGGCCGTGCCCCGGGGGCGGGCTGTTCTCCCCGGCCGCGGCGCTGACCAGGTGCTGGACGGTGTCGAGATCGAGCTCGGTCGACGTCGAATCGCAGGCGGCGGCGGGCGAGGGCACGGCCGGCACCGGGGGCGCGGACAGCGTGTCGTGGGCGAGGGAGCGCAGCTCGGCGGCCGCCGCGTCGCCGGCGCCGTCCAGGGCCAGCACCGTCGCCCCGCCCCGCCGGGCGTCGTGCACCCGCTCCAGCAGCCCCTCGCCGGGCGCGTCCGCCGTCACCACCAGGAGCGTCTCCCCGCGCCGCACCCCCTCCAGCCGGCCCAGCCCGACCGACAGGTGGGGCGCCGCGCCCGGCGGCACCCGGTGGCGGACGAGCGTGGGGGACAGCTCGGGCAGCCCCGACCAGGCGGCCTCGTCGTCCAGGTGGGCGGCCAGGTGCCACGGCTCGTACGCCGCGCTCCCGACCAGCAGCAGCCCGCCCTGATGGCGGGTGACCGAGGTCCTCAGCGTGCCCGCGAACCGGCGCGTGGAGCGCAGCCACTCCGTCCCGGCGAGCACTTCGCGCAGCAGCGCGACGCGTACGGCGTCCATCCCCGCATCGTGGCGCAACCGCCGCGCGCGGGGTGCCGGTTGCGGCCCGGCCTCACCCGTACGTGCTCCGGGGCGGGGCCGCGGCACCGCGGAAAGGGCGTGACAGTATCGCTGTCATGACTACTTCTGACGACGCCAAGAAGGCCCCCGCGAAGGACCCCTGGGACCTTCCCGACGTTTCCGGCCTGGTGGTCGGTGTCCTCGGCGGCACCGGTGACCAGGGCCGCGGCCTCGCCTACCGGCTGGCCAAGGCCGGCCAGCGGGTGATCATCGGTTCGCGCGCCGCGGAGCGCGCGCAGGCGGCCGCCGCCGAGCTCGGTCTCGGCGTCGAGGGCGCCGACAACGCCGAGTGCGCCCGGCGCAGCGACATCGTGATCGTCGCCGTGCCCTGGGACGGCCACGCCAAGACCCTCGAAGCGCTGCGGGAGGAGCTCGCGGGCAAGCTCGTCGTCGACTGCGTCAACCCGCTCGGCTTCGACAAGAAGGGCGCCTACGCCCTGAAGCCGGAGGAGGGCAGCGCCGCCGAGCAGGCCGCCGCCCTGCTGCCGGACTCCCGCGTCACCGCGGCCTTCCACCACCTGTCCGCCGTGCTGCTCTCCGACCCGGAGATCGCGGAGATCGACACCGATGTGATGGTCCTCGGCGAGACCCGGGCCGACACCGACATCGTCCAGGCCCTGGCCGCCCGCATCCCCGGGATGCGCGGCGTCTTCGCGGGCCGGCTGCGGGGCGCCCACCAGGTGGAGTCGCTGGTCGCCAACCTGATCTCCGTCAACCGCCGGTACAAGGCCCACGCGGGGCTGCGCGTGACGGACGTCTGACCGCCCGCGCGCCACCGCGGCGGCGTGGGGGACAATGGCCGGGATCGTCATGACTCGTGCCCCGGCAAAGGAGCCGTCCCCCATGCCCCGCCTCGCCCTCTACGCCCTCGCCGTCTGCGTCCTCGCGGTCGCGGCGGCCGTCGTCTCCTTCGCGCAGGGGAGCTGGCTCGGCATCGTGTGGATCCTGCTCGTGGGCGTCTCGTCCAACATCGCCTGGTACTACGTGCGCAAGGCGAAGAACGACCGGGCCGCGGGCGCTGCGCGCGGCTAGCGTTGTCTTTGTCTTTGGCTGCGGGTCGTTCCGGGGTGCACCACCGCTGCGCGGCGGTGTCCTCAATCGCCGGACGGGCTGGTTTGGGCTGAGCTCAGCCCAAACCAGC
>NZ_JBEYZW010000117.1:0-19332 GCF_040646215.1 Streptomyces sp. NPDC046215
GAGCGGGTGGGGTGTTCGGGGCGTAAAGCGAAGCAGCCCCGAAACCCCCACCCGCGCAGGCCCGACACCGCACCTGAACAGCCCCGCGCAGCGGACACGCCCCCGCAGGGGCAACGGCGCTGCACCCGGCAACGCCCCGCGCAGCGGAGCGGCCCCCCGCAGGGGCAACAGCGCCGCACCCGGCAACGCCCCGCGCAGCGCAGCGGCCCCGCAGGGGCAACGGCGAGAAACCCGGCAAACAACGGCCGGCGGAACCGCCAAATCCCCGCCCCGGAGGGACCGGTAAGGTCGACGGGATGAACAAGAACATCCCCGACCCCGGCTTCGCAGACGACAACGGCTCCGCCGACCCCGCCCTCGCCGCCGCGCTGGCCGCCTGGGCCGCGAACCCGTCCGCGGAGACGGACAGCGGGGTGCTCACCGCGCTGCGCGCGGCCCGGCTCCTCGTTCCGGTGGTCGCCGTGCTGGGCGAGGTGGAGACCGGGCCGGACGGGCTGCGCCGGGAGAAGACCAGCGACATGGCCGTGCCGACCCTGCAGGCCCCGGGGGGCCGTAAGGCGCTGCCGGCGTTCACGTCGGTGGAGACCCTGGCCCGCTGGCGCGCGGACGCGCGCCCCGTGGCGGTGCCCCTGCACCAGGCGCTGCAGGCGGCGGCGCACGAGCAGGCGGACACGGTCGTCCTGGACCTCGCGGGCCCGGTGTCGTACCAGCTGACGGGCCCGGCGCTGCTGGCGCTGGCGGAGGGGCGGGGGTCGGCGGACCCGCTTGAGGACCCGGCGGTCGCCGAGGCGCTCCGGTCCGTCCTGGCCGGTGAGGCCGGCGTCCTGCGGGCGTACCTGGCGCAGTCGGCGGAGGCCGACGGAACCCTGGCCCTGAGCTTGGCGGAGGGTGCCGCCCCGGCCGAGGTGGTGCGGCGGCTCGCCGAGGCCCTGGCGACGGACGAGGTCCTGCGGGCCCGGCTGGTCCGCGGCCTGGACCTGGCCCTGCTGCCGGCGGACGCGGCCGTCCCGGGGGAGCCGCTCTTCAACCGCTAGGCCGCGAGGCCGCCAGGCCGCGAGGCCACCAGGCGATGGCGCGTGGATCGTCCGACAATGCGAAGACAGTCCACGAAATCCCCTGGAGGACGCCATGGACGCCGTGAAACTGGGGTCTTTGCAGCTCGACCCCGTGCAGACCAGAACTGTCGCGGCCGAATTCCTCGGCACGGCGCTGCTGGTCTTCTTCGCCGTCGGCTCCGCGGTCCTCGCGGCCGACTACATCGGGGTGCTGGGCATCGCCCTGGCCTTCGGCTTCACTCTTTTGGCCCTGGCGTACGCGCTGGGTCCCATCTCGGGCTGCCACGTCAATCCGGCGGTGACGCTCGGGCTGCTGGTGAACGGGCGGATCACGCTCCGTACGGCCATCGAGTACTGGATCGCGCAGCTGCTCGGCGGCATCGTCGGCGCGGCGGTGCTGTTCCTGCTGGCCAAACAGGTGCCGGGGCTGAAGACGTCCGGTGCCTTCGGCAGCAACGGCTACGGGGACCGGTCGGCCGTGCACATCAACACCGGCGGCGCGTTCCTCGCGGAGGTCGTCCTGACCTTCCTGCTGGTGTTCGTGGTGCTCGCGGTGACGCACAAGGTCGCGGTCGTGGGCTTCGACGGGCTGCCCATCGGCCTGGCCCTCGCCGTGATCCACCTGGTGGGCATCCCGCTGACGGGCACCTCCGTGAACCCGGCGCGCAGCCTGGGTCCGGCCCTGTTCGCGGGCGGCGACGCGCTGGCGCAGCTGTGGCTGTTCATCCTCGCCCCGCTGATCGGCGGGGCGCTCGCGGCCCTGGCGCACCAGCTGACGCACCCCCGGATGGGGCCGGCGAACATCGCGGACGAGCTGTCCACGGCGCCGTCCCCGGGCGGCTCGGCGCACCCGGAGACCCGGCCGCGGCCGGATGCCGCGCCGCCTCCGGACGCCCGGCCTCCCGAGGGCGGGCCACGCCCGGGCACCTGACGGGCGCGGCCGGGCGGGGGCTCAGCCGAAGACGGGCCCGGTGAACTTCTCGCCGGGGCCCTGGCCCGGCTCGTCGGGGACGACGGACGCCTCGCGGAACGCCAGCTGGAGCGACTTCAGGCCGTCGCGCAGGGGGCCCGCGTGGAAGTTGCTGATCTCGGTGGCGCTCGCGGTCACCAGGCCGGCGAGGGCGGTGATCAGCTTCCGGGCCTCGTCCAGGTCCTTGTGGTGGTCGCCCTCCTCGGCCAGGCCGAGGTTGACCGCCGCGGAGCTCATCAGGTGCACCGCGACCGTGGTGATCACCTCGACCGCGGGGACGTCCGCGATGTCACGGGTCATGGTGTCGAAGTCCGGGGCGCCTTCCTCGGGGCCGGACGTGCCGGAGGAGGGGGTCTCGGGGGTGGCGTCGCTCATGGTGCTCTTCCGCATCTGTTCGGTTCTGCCGCGTCGCGCGCGCGGCGGACGGTGCCCAGCCTATGACCCGGGCGCACCCGGGTGGGGACCGGCCCGGGTCGCTGGTATGCTGGACAACGACCGGCTGGACACTCACGTGCCCGGCCCACAAGTGGAGGCTCCGATCTCCCACCTGACCGACTTCCGGTCGGCAGGTCTCCGGTCCGGCAGCGCCCATCGTTCCGTACGGACGATGAGGATCTGCCGATTGCGCCTCGCGGTTGACCCGTGGCGGTGCTCCCGGTGTGTGAGGAGCCCTGCCTGTGTCCCGTCCGGGGCGTTTTTTGCGTCACGAGCCACGACGCGGGGGTCATCCCGAACAGACGTTACGCGGCTGTCCGCCAGACAACCGTGTGGTGCAACCTAGGAGGCCCCATCAGCACCGAGCCCCGCATCAACGACCGGATTCGCGTCCCCGAGGTGCGACTCGTCGGTCCGAGCGGCGAGCAGGTGGGCATTGTGCCGCTCGCCAAGGCCCTTGAGCTCGCGCAGGAGTACGACCTCGATCTGGTCGAGGTCGCCGCTTCCGCCAGGCCGCCGGTCTGCAAGCTCATGGACTACGGCAAGTTCAAGTACGAGTCGGCCATGAAGGCCCGTGAGGCGCGCAAGAACCAGGCGCACACGGTCATCAAGGAGATGAAGCTCCGGCCGAAGATCGACCCGCACGACTATGACACCAAGAAGGGTCACGTCGTCCGGTTCCTCAAGCAGGGCGACAAGGTCAAGATCACGATCATGTTCCGTGGTCGCGAGCAGTCCCGGCCGGAGCTCGGCTTCCGGCTGCTGCAGCGGCTGGCGTCGGACGTGGAGGAGCTCGGCTTCATCGAGTCGAACCCGAAGCAGGACGGCCGCAACATGATCATGGTTCTCGGCCCGCACAAGAAGAAGACCGAGGCGATGGCCGAGGCGCGCGAGCTCGCCGAAGCCCGCAAGGCGGAGCGCCGCGGCGCCGGCCACGCGGACGAGGCCGAGGCCGCTGCCGAGGAGGGCACCGCCGCCGCGGCGCCGTCCGAGGACGGGCCCGCCGAGGCGTGATCCTCGGGGCGTGAGCCCCGGATCACCCCCGGGGCGGCACCGCCCCGGGTAACCGACACACAGCTGACGCTTCCGCGTGCCCGTTCCGCGGGCCGGGGGAGCGCCACCGACGAGGAGATACGGCGCGATGCCGAAGAACAAGACGCACTCCGGTGCCAGCAAGCGCTTCAAGATCACTGGCTCCGGCAAGGTCATGCGCGAGCGCGCCGGCAAGCGCCACCTGCTCGAGCACAAGTCGTCCAAGCTGACGCGCCGCCTCACCGGCACCGTCGAGTTGGCCCCGGGCGACGCCAAGAAGATCAAGAAGCTTCTCGGCAAGTGACGCTCCGCACCCCGTTCCCACGGGGTGCGCGTCGGACCGGGACCCATTCGAATTCGGGCCGCGTGAGAACGCACCGCGGCCCCGCTACAAGGAGTTAAACAAGTGGCACGCGTCAAGCGCGCAGTCAACGCGCACAAGAAGCGTCGGGCGATCCTCGAGGCGGCCAGCGGTTACCGCGGCCAGCGGTCGCGTCTGTACCGCAAGGCCAAGGAGCAGGTCACCCACTCCCTGGTCTACAACTACAACGACCGCAAGAAGCGCAAGGGCGACTTCCGTCAGCTGTGGATCCAGCGCATCAACGCCGCTGCCCGCCAGAACGGCATGACGTACAACCGCCTCATCCAGGGTCTGAAGGCCGCCAACATCGAGGTGGACCGCAAGATCCTGGCCGAGCTCGCGGTCAACGACATGAACGCGTTCGCCGCGCTCGTCGAGGTGGCCCAGAAGGCGCTGCCGGCTGACGTCAACGCCCCGAAGGCCGCCTGACCCGGCGCCGTCAAGGCTTTGAGAGACGGACCCGCAGGCCCCAGCGGCCTGCGGGTCCGTTCTTTTGCGCAGCACCACCACCCCTTGTGACTACGAAGTGAGCCGCCGCCCATGGGCACCCCCGAGCTGACGTCCCTGCGATCCCCCCGTGTCATCGCCGCCCGCCGTCTGACCAAGCGCAGCTTCCGCGGCAAGGAGCGCCGGTTCCTGGCCGAGGGACCGCAGTCCGTCCGCGAGGCCGTCGAGCACCTCGTCGAGGTGTACGTGACGCCGGACGCCGCCGAGCGCCACGCGGACATCGTGGCCGTCGCCCGTGCCGCCGGGGTCCCCGTGCTGATCGCGACGGACGAGGTCATCGCGGAGATGTCCGACACCGTCACCCCGCAGGGCATCGTCGGCCTGTGCCGCTTCCTGGACACGCCCTTCGAGGAGATCCTGGCCGGCCGGCCCCGGCTGGTGGCCGTCCTCGCGCACGTCCGCGACCCCGGGAACGCCGGCACCGTCCTGCGCTGCGCGGACGCCGCCGGCGCCGACGCCGTCGTGCTGACCGACGCCTCCGTCGACCTGTACAACCCCAAGTCGGTACGGGCTTCCGTGGGCTCCCTCTTCCACCTGCCGGTGGCCGTGGGGGTGCCCGTCGAGCAGGCGGTGCGCGGTCTCCAGGACGCCGGGGTGCGCATCCTGGCGGCCGACGGCGCCGGGGAGCGCGACCTGGACGGAGAGCTGGACGAGGGCACCATGGGCGGGCCTACCGCCTGGGTCTTCGGCAACGAGGCGTGGGGGCTGCCCGAGGAGACCCGGGCCCTCGCGGACGCGGTCGTCCGGGTGCCGATCCACGGCAAGGCCGAGAGCCTGAACCTCGCGACGGCCGCCGCGGTGTGCCTCTACGCCTCCGCTCGTGCGCAGCGTGCACCCGGAGGGTGCCGCTCCGTGACCTTCAGCTAGTAGGGTTGCCCTCCGGGGGCTCGGGAGGGGGTGCGGTATGAATGTCAAGACTTCCGGAAGCGTGGCCGACACCTGTCCGGCTGTTTCCCAAGAATCCCAGGGGTCCCATGGCCCTCAGGACGGGCCCGCGCCGGGCCTCGGAGACCTCCGGGTCGACCCGGACGACCTGCCCGACGGCCTGGTCGTCGCCGACGAGAACGGCCGCGTGACGTGCTTCAACGCCGCCGCCGCCCGGATCACGGCCGTCCGCCCCGGCGACGCCCTGGGCCGCCCGCTGGAGAGCACGCTGCCCTTCGAGGACCTGGAGGGCCGCCGCTGGTGGTCGCTGACGGACCCCTACGGCGGCCCCGCCACCCGCGTCGGGCAGCCGGAGCGCAATCTGCTGCTGCCCGGCGGCCGCGAGGTGCTGGTCTCCGCCCGCTACGTGCGGGAGCGGCCCGCCGGGCCCGTGCGCAGGCTCGTGGTCCAGCTGCGCGGCACCGAGGCGCGGCGCCGCACCGAGCGCAGCCACGCCGAGCTGATCGCCACCGTCGCCCACGAGCTGCGCTCGCCGCTGACGTCCGTCAAGGGCTTCACGGCGACGCTGCTCGCCAAGTGGGAGCGGTTCACCGATGACCAGAAGCGGCTGATGCTGGAGACCGTCGACGCCGACGCCGACCGCGTCACCCGCCTGATCGCCGAGCTGCTCGACATCTCCCGCATCGACTCCGGCCGGCTGGAGGTGCGCCGCCAGCCGGTCGACATCGTCGCCGCCGTCCGCCGCCACATCCAGGCGCACACGGCGGCCGGGCAGCCCGGCGAGCGGTTCGACGTCAAGGTGGCCGGCCCGCTGCCGGATCTCTGGGCCGACCCGGACAAGATCGACCAGGTGCTGGGCAACCTCCTGGAAAACGCGGTGCGCCACGGCGCCGGAAAGGTCACCATAGAGGTGTCACGGGTGCTGATGAAGTCCCGGGCGGAAGGGACGGCGGTCACCGTGAGCGATGAGGGCCCGGGGATTCCCGAGGAGTCGATGGGCCGCGTCTTCACCCGCTTCTGGCGGGGCAGCAAGCGCGGCGGTACGGGCCTGGGCCTGTACATCGTCAAGGGCATCGTCGAGGCCCACGGCGGGACGATCACGGTGGAGCGGGCGGCCCGCGGTGGCGCCCAGTTCCGCTTCACCCTGCCCGTGGCCGCCCCCGCCTTCCTCGCCCAGGGCTGAGGAAGGGCCGTCGGCGGCAGCCCGCGGGCCCGGCCCACCACAAGCGCCCCTTAGACTCGACCTTTGGCACCTTTGGCACGACCTTGGCACCAACACAGTCGGGCAAAGCCGCCCCAGCGGTAGCTGGGGGACAATCGGAAGCACGGGAAGAGATGTCCGCACCCAATAAGTCGTACGACCCTGTCGAGGTCGAGGCACTGAAACCGGAAGAGATCGAGCGCATGCGGGACGGGGCGCTCGCCGCCTTCGCCGCCGCCGGCGACCTCGCGTCCCTCCACGAGGCGAAGATCGCCCACACCGGTCCCACCTCGCCGCTGTCCCTCGCCAACCGTGAGATCGGCGCCCTGCCGCCCCAGGCCAAGGCCGAGGCCGGCAAGCGCGTGGGCATGGCCCGCGGTGCCGTCAACAAGGCCCTCGCCGCCCGCCAGGCCGAGCTGGAGGCCGAGCGCGACGCCCGGGTGCTGGTCGAGGAGGCGGTGGACGTCACGCTGCCGTACGACCGCACCCCCGCCGGCGCCCGCCACCCGCTGACGACGCTCTCCGAGCGCATCGAGGACGTCTTCGTCGCGATGGGCTACGAGGTCGCCGAGGGCCCCGAGGTCGAGGCCGAGTGGTTCAACTTCGACGCCCTGAACTTCGAGCCGGACCACCCGGCCCGGGCGATGCAGGACACCTTCTTCGTCGAGGGCCGGGACGGCGGCGCCGAGTCCGGCGTCGTGCTGCGCACCCACACCTCCCCGGTGCAGGTCCGCACGATGCTCGACCGCGAGCCGCCGGTCTACGTGATCTGCCCGGGCCGCGTCTACCGCACCGACGAGCTGGACGCCACCCACACCCCGGTCTTCAACCAGGTCGAGCTCCTCGCCATCGACGAGGGCCTGACCATGGCGGACCTCAAGGGCACCCTGGACCACATGGTGCGGGCGCTCTTCGGCGGTGACATGTCCACCCGGCTGCGCCCGAACTACTTCCCGTTCACCGAGCCGTCCGCCGAGATGGACATGCAGTGCTACGTGTGCCGCGGTGAGTCGGTCGGCAACCCCGACCGCCCCTGCCGCACGTGCTCCAGCGAGGGCTGGATCGAGCTGGGCGGCTGCGGCATGGTCAACCCCCGGGTGCTGATCGCCGCGGGCATCGACCCGGAGAAGTACAGCGGATTCGCCTTCGGGTTCGGCATCGAGCGGATGCTGATGTTCCGCCACAACGTCGAAGACATGCGAGACATGGTCGAGGGTGACGTGCGCTTCACCCGGCCGTTCGGGATGGAGATCTGATGCGGGTCCCGCTTTCTTGGCTGCGGGAATACGTCGACCTGCCGGCCGGTGAGACCGGTCGCGACGTGCAGGCCAAGCTCGTCGCCGCCGGCCTCGAGGTCGAGCGTGTGGAGCAGCTCGGCACGGGCCTCAAGGGCCCCCTGGTCGTCGGCAAGGTCCTCACGATCGAGGAGCTGGAGGGCTTCAAGAAGCCCATCCGCTTCTGCACGGTCGACGTCGGCACCGCCAACGGCACCGGCGAGCCGCAGGAGATCGTCTGCGGCGCCCGGAACTTCTCCGTCGGCGACAAGGTCGTCGTGGTGCTCCCCGGCGCCGTCCTGCCCGGTGACTTCGCGATCGCCGCGCGCAAGACCTACGGCCGTACCTCCCACGGCATGATCTGCTCCGGCGACGAGCTGGGCATGGGCGACGACGGCACGCACGGCATCATCGTGCTGCCGCAGGAGTACGAGCCCGGCACCGACGCCATCGAGCTGCTGGAGCTCGTCGACGAGGTCCTCGACATCGCCGTCACCCCCGACCGGGGCTACTGCCTGTCGATGCGCGGCGTCGCCCGCGAGGCCGCGATCGCCTACGGCCTGCCGCTGCGCGACCCGGCCCTGCTGGACGTCCCCGCGCCCAACGGCCACGGCTACCCGGTCAAGGTCGCCGACCCGGCCGGCTGCGACCGCTTCACCGCCCGCACGGTCACCGGGCTCGCCCCCGAGGCGCGGTCCCCGATCTGGCTCCAGCGCCGGCTGCAGAAGGCGGGCATGCGCCCGATCTCCCTCGCCGTCGACGTCACCAACTACGTGATGCTCGAACTGGGCCAGCCGCTGCACGCCTACGACCGCTCCCGCGTCGACGGCCCCCTGGGGGTGCGCCGGGCGGAGCGGGGCGAGAAGCTCACCACCCTCGACGGTGCCCAGCGCGTGCTGCACCCCGAGGACCTGGTCATCACCGACAACCGCGGCCCGATCGGGCTCGCGGGCGTGATGGGCGGCGCCGACACCGAGATCGCCGACCACGCGGCCGGCCGGGGCTCCACCGAGATCGTCGTCGAGGCCGCCCACTTCGACGCCGTCTCCATCGCCCGCACGGCCCGCCGGCACAAGCTGTCCTCCGAGGCGTCCAAGCGCTTCGAGCGCGGCGTCGACCCCGACGCCGCCTCCGCGGCGGCCCAGCGCACCGTCGACCTGATGGTGCTGCTGGCGGGCGGCACCGCCGAGGCCGGCGTCACCGAGATCGTCGCCCCCAGCGGGCCGCGCACGATCGCGATGAGCGCCGACCACCCGGACCGCGTCGCCGGTGTCGAGTACGGCCGCGAGACCGTCGTCCGCCGCCTCCAGGAGGTCGGCTGCGACGCGTACGGGCAGGACGAGCTGATCGTCACCGTGCCCAGCTGGCGCCCCGACCTCACCGACCCGAACGACCTCGCCGAAGAGGTCATCCGGCTGGAGGGCTACGAGAACCTGCCCTCCACCCTGCCGCAGCCGCCCGCCGGGCGCGGCCTGACCGAGCGTCAGCGCCTGCACCGCCGGGTCGGCCGGGCGCTCGCCGGCGCCGGGTACGTCGAGGCCCCCAGCTACCCCTTCGTCGGGGAGAGCGCCCTGGACCAGCTCGGCCTGGAGGCGGACGACCCGCGCCGCGCCGTGGTGCGCCTGGCCAACCCCCTCTCCGACAACGAGCCGGCGCTCCGCACGACGCTGCTGCCGGGGCTGTTCGCCGCCCTGCGCCGCAACGACGGCCGCGGTGAGCACGACCTCGCGCTGTTCGAGACCGGTCTGGTCTTCCTGCCGACCGGCGCGGAGACCGCCGCGGTCCGGCTGCCCGTCGACCGCCGCCCCACCGACGAGGAGATCGCCGGCCTGAACGCCGCGCTGCCCCGGCAGCCGCGCCGCGCCGCCGTCGTCCTCGCCGGGGCGCGCGAGCAGGCCGGCTGGTGGGGCAAGGGCCGCCCGTCGACCTGGGCGGACGCCGTCGAGGCGGCCCGCGCGGTCGCCCGTGAGGCCGGTGTCGAGCTGACCGTGCGTCAGGACCAGCGGGCGCCGTTCCACCCGGGCCGCTGCGCCGCGCTGTCCGTCGCGGTGGACGACGAGCAGGTGCTCGTCGGCAGCGCCGGCGAGCTGCACCCGCGCGTCATCAAGGCGTTCGGCCTGCCGGAGCGCACCTGCGCCATGGAGATCGAGCTCGACCTCCTGGAGCGGGCGGGCACCGGTGCCGTCGCGGCCCCGCGCGTCTCCGCCTTCCCGGTGGCCACCCAGGACGTCGCGCTCGTCGTCGACGCCTCGGTCGCCGCGGCCGATGTCGAGGCCGCGCTGCGCGCCGGAGCGGGTGAGCTCCTGGAGTCGCTGCGCCTGTTCGACGTCTTCACCGGCGAGCAGCTCGGCGAGGGCAGGAAGTCGCTGGCCTACGCCCTGCGTTTCCGGGCCGGCGACCGCACCCTGACCGCCGAGGAGGCCACGGCCGCGCGCGACGCCGCCGTCGCCTCGGCCGTCGAGCGCACGGGCGCGGTACTGCGCGGCGCCTGATCCCGCAGCACCCCTCGCCGGGGTGCGGTGGGGCGAAAACGCAGAGCACAGGAGGGGCGTATCCGGTTCACCGGGTGCGCCCCTCCTGTATGCCATCGTTCCGGAGTGTCCGAAAATCACTCAATAGGGTGGAAATGAAGGCCCAAGTCGTTACTTCGTGATGTCCGCTCGCGAGAATCGAGCCGCGTCATCGCTGCTAGGGGGGCCGACGGCATGATCCGGACAAGGGCGGTGCACTGGCGGAAGGGGGTGGTGTTCGCGCTCCCCGGACTGTGGGTGGCCGCGGTGCTCGCGTGGGAGCTGCTGGGGCCCCGCGGCACCCAGGTGATCCCCCTGCTCGCCGCCGCGCCCGCCATCGCCTGCGCGGGCACCGGACGGCGCAGGTGCGTCACGCTCGCCGGAGTCTGCGCGGTGCTCGCGCTCGTCCCGCCGCCCTCGGCCGGGCGTGCGGACACCGCCGCCCGGCTGGGCACCTGCTGCGCCGTCGTCGCCGTCGCGGCGGCCGGGCACTGTGTCAGCGGCCGCCGGCGCCGGCTTCTCCGCGAGCTGGAGCGCACCCGGGAGATCGCGGCCGCCGCCCAGCAGGTGCTGCTGCGGCCGCTGCCGCCCCGGCTTGACGGCATGACGCTGGCCGGGGGCCACCTCTCCGTCAGCGAGGGCACCCTCGTGGGCGGTGATCTCTACGAGGTCCTGGCCACTCCGTACGGCATCCGCATCGTCATAGGGGACGTGCGGGGCCACGGCTTCTCCTCGATCGGCACCGTGGCCGCCGTGCTCGGCAGTTTCCGTGAAGCCGCCCACGACGAGCCCGCCCTGCCGGAGGTGCTGCGCCGGCTGGAGCGCGCGCTCCAGCGCCACTTGGGCGAGCGAGGCGGTCCGGAGCGGCCGCACAGCGAGGAGTTCGTCACCGTCCTCCTGCTGGAGGTGCGCGCCGACGGCGTGGTCATGGCCCTCAACTGCGGTCACCCCTGGCCCTACCGCCTCTCGGGCGCCGCCGCGGCCGGCGGGCGGCCACGGGCCGCGGCGGCCGGGCGCGGCGACCCACTGCCGCCGCTCGGGCTGTTCCCCCTGCCGCCCGAGCTGCCCCTCGCCCGGCTGACGCGGCTGCTGCCGGGTGACGCGCTGGTGCTGCACACCGACGGCGCGGAGGACGCCCGGGACGCGGCGGGGGCCTTCTTCCCCCTCGCCCGCACGCTGGCGGAGGCGGTCCGCGGGGCGCCGGTCGTGCCCGCCGCGGTGATCGAGCACGTGCAGGACGCCCTGCTGCGCCACACCGGCGGCCGGCTCTCCGACGACATCGCCCTGCTGGTCCTGCGCAACGACAGCCGGCACGCCCCGGACCGGGTCCCCCGCGTCCACTTGGCCCGTTCCGGGTGGCCCCGCGGCTGACCGCACGGCCACTGCCCGCGCCGACGTGTCCGGAAGGCACCGGGTGCCCCAACCAGCCTTCTTCCGCTTCCGGTTGACGGAATGCCGCGGCCGGTTCACACCCCGTGCGAAGAGATCTCCCTTACGCTGGCCTCACCGAGCGCATCGGAGGGCAGGATGGAGCCCAACACACTGCTTGACGCCATCCTTGACGAGGCGGGGATCTCCCACGCCGGACTGGCCGCCCACATCAACGCGGCCGGCCGGGCCCGGGGGCTGGCGCTGCGATACGAACACACCGCCGTGGCGCGGTGGTTGCGCGGCCAGCGGCCCCGCGGCCAGGTGCCGGACCTCATCTGCGAGGTGCTCGGCGACCGGCTGCACCGCGCCCTGACCCTCGACGACATCGGCCTCGGCACCCCGGGCAGCCCCCGGCTGCCGCACACCCCCCTCTCCGGCTTCGTCGACCGGGCGACCGCCTTGTGGCGCTCCGACGAACAGCAGCGGGAGCACGTCGTCAGCGCCCCCGCCGTGACCGGGACGCCCGCCGTCATCCCGGTCTGGGAGTGGGAGAACCCGCCGGAGGACGCCGATGTCTCCCGCAGCGGTCTCACCCGGGTCTCCATGGACGACATCGCGATGCTGCGCGCGGCCCGCTCCCACTACGAGCAGATGTACCGCAAGGCCGGCGGCGTCGCGACCCGCGCCCGTGTCGTGGGCTTCCTCAACGCCGAGGCGGCGCCGCTGCTGCGCGGCAGCTACCCCGACGACACCGGCCGCCAGCTGCACCGGGCCACCGGCGGGCTGGTCGCCGTGGCCGGGATCTGCGCCTACGACTCCGACGCGCACGGCCTGGCGCAGCGCTACTTCCACCAGGCGCTTCGGCTGGCCAAGGCCAGTGGGGACCGGGGCCTGGGCGCCTATGTCATCGCCCTCCTCGTCAATCAGTCGCTCTTCATGCGGGAGTACCGGCAGGCGGTCGCGTTCGCGGAGTCCGCGCTGCGGGCCGGCGGCGAGGAGCTGACCCCGGCGCTCGCCGCCGATCTCTACGCCATGCAGGCCAAGGCGTACGCGCGGCTCGGCGACGGCGCGGGGGCGCTCGCCTGCATCCGCCGCGCGGAGACCGCGGCCGACCGCATCCACCGCGGCCAGGAGCCCGCCGAGACCGGCTACGTCCAGCCCGGCCTGGTGAACGTGCAGGTGGCGGAGGCGCTGCTGAGCCTCGGGGATCTCGGACCCGCCCGTGAGCACGCGGACCGGGCCGTCGACACCCCCGCCCACGACCGGGGGCGTGTCCACCGGCTCGCCATGCTCACGCACATCGAGCTGCGTCAAGGAGACGCGGACAAGGCGGTGGCCACCGCCCGGGAGATGACCGAGCAGGCGAGAGGCATGGAATCGCAGCGCTTACGGGACCGGCTCCGGGCGGTGCGCGAGCACCTGATCGAAAGTGGGTGTGCGGCTACGGCCGAGGCCGCCGAGATGATCGACGGGGCGTTGCGCGTGCCCTTGTGAGGACAGCGCCCGGGGAGGTGGCCACCTCGGCGGAAGGTGGCAACACGTGCGTTGGAAGAATCTCGGGGAGCGGGCGGTCTACTCGAACCGCTGGTTCCGGGTCAATCTCGCAGACGTCGAACTCCCCAACGGCCGGCACCTCGACCACTTCCTCATCAGGCTGCGGCCCGTCGCCGTGGCCACGGTGGTCAACGAGGCCAATGAGGTCCTGCTGCTGTGGCGGCACCGTTTCATCACCGATAACTGGGGCTGGGAACTGGCCGCCGGCGTGGTCGAGGACGGAGAGGACCTCGCCTACGCGGCGGCCCGTGAGATGGAGGAGGAGACCGGGTGGCGGCCGGGCCCGCTGCGGCACCTGATGTCCGTGGAGCCGTCCAACGGGCTCACCGACGCCCGGCACCACATCTACTGGTCGGACGAGGCCGAGTACATCGGTGACCCGGTGGACGACTTCGAGTCGGACCGCCGCGAGTGGGTGCCGCTCAAGCTGGTGCCGGACATGATCGGTCGCGGTGAGGTGCCGGCCGCCAACATGGCGGCCGCACTGCTGCTGCTGCACCACATCCGGCTCGGCTGACCGGCCGGTTCGCTCAAGGGCGCGAGGCGCACTCCGTGCTCACCGGCCGGCTGCCTGCCAGACGGTCAGCGCCAGGGAGGCGATCCCGGTGAGCGCGGCGAGCGAGGGCAGCGGCCACCGGCCGTGCTCCAGGTGGCGTACGCGCTCGGCGAGCTCGCAGATGTCGCGCTCGGCCTGATCGCTGCGCTGGGTCAGGAGGGCGAGGTGGCCGTCGGTGCGGACGACGCCGACATCGAGGCTACGACGAAGCTCCGCGAGCTCGGCCGACTTGACCGTGTGCTCGGGATGGATGGTCACGTTCCGTACCCCTTCCGGATGTCCCCCGGTGTGTGGTCGACGAAGCGAGTCAACCGCGCGGACGGGCGGGGCGGGAGCGTGTGCGGGGGGTATATGCGAGTCACCGCCGCACACCCCGTGTGAACACGGGTG
The DNA here is from genome assembly GCF_040646215.1 of Streptomyces sp. NPDC046215. Lineage (NCBI taxonomy): Bacteria > Bacillati > Actinomycetota > Actinomycetes > Kitasatosporales > Streptomycetaceae > Streptomyces > Streptomyces sp. NPDC046215. The sequence goes on from NZ_JBEYZW010000117.1 coordinate 14,102, forward strand.
TGCGGCGGTGACCGGCTGTGACGGCCTGGGGAGGGTCGGGGGCGCCGCTTTAGTAGGTGTAGAAGCCCGATCCGGTCTTGCGGCCCAGCCGGCCCGCGTCGACCATGCGCTGCAGCAGCGGGGGAGCGGCGTACAGCGGCTCCTTGTACTCCTGGTACATGCTGTCCGCGACCGAGGCGACCGTGTCCAGGCCGATCAGGTCCGCGAGCTTCAGCGGACCCATCGGGTGGGCGCAGCCCAGCTCCATGCCGTTGTCGATGTCCTCACGGCTGGCGATGCCCGATTCGAACATCCGGATCGCGGAGAGCAGGTAGGGGATGAGGAGCGCGTTGACGACGAAGCCCGACCGGTCCTGCGCGCGGATGGCGTGCTTGCCCAGGGTCTTGGCGACCAGCGTCTCGGCGCGCCGGATCGTCTCGTCGCTGGTGGTGAGGGCCGGGATCAGCTCGACGAGCTGCTGCACCGGGGCCGGGTTGAAGAAGTGGATGCCGATGACCTGGTCGGGACGGGAGGTCGCTACGGCCAGCTTCACCAGCGGGATGGAGGAGGTGTTGGATGCCAGGATGGCGTCCGGGCGGGTGATCACCTGGTCGAGGACCTGGAAGATCTCCGTCTTGACCTGCTCGTTCTCCACGACCGCCTCGATGACGAGGTCCCGGTCGGCGAACTCCCCCAGGTCCGTGGTGAAGCTCAGCCGCGCCAGGGTCGCGTCCCGCTCCTCCTCGGTGATCTTGCCGCGCTCGGCGGCCTTGCCCAGGGAGTTGGTCAGCCGGGTGCGGCCCAGCTCCAGTGCCTCACCCGTGGTCTCCGCGACCTTGACGTCCAGGCCGGAACGGGCGCAGACCTCCGCGATGCCCGCGCCCATCTGGCCGCAGCCCACCACTCCGACGCGTGCCACGTCTGCCACAGTGTCCGTCACATCGTGCCTTTCGCTGTTCTTGGTCGACAGGCGGCCGCCCGCCCCCGCACCGGATACCGGTCCGGGACCCGGTCCCCGCCTCGTTCCAGACGTTACTCCGCGACAGGCGGTGCCGATGGGGCCGGGGCGGGCATGCTGTGGCCGTATGGTGTGACCGATCCGACAAGGAGTGGGCCACATATGGGGCGTATGAGTCGAAGAGGGTTCACCGTGGCGGCCGCGGGCGTGATGTCCGCAATGCTGGCGGCCGGTGAATCCGGTGCGCTGGACGCGGGTGATCCGCCCGCCGCCCGACGGAAGCGTGAATTCCGGGGTATGTGGGTCGCGACCGTCGTCAATGTCGACTGGCCGTCCCGGCCCGGCCTGACCCCGGACCGGCAGCGGGCCGAGCTGCTCGCCCTGCTCGACTCCGCGGTCGAGCGGCGGCTCAACGCGGTGCTCCTCCAGCTGCGGCCCACCGCGGACGCCTTCTGGCCGTCCCCGTACGAGCCGTGGTCGGAGTTCCTGACCGGCACCCAGGGCCGGGACCCGGGCTGGGACCCGCTGGCCTTCGCCGTGCGCGAGGCGCGCAAGCGGCGGCTGGAGCTGCACGGCTGGTTCAACCCCTACCGCGTCGCCAACCACACCGACCCCGGCCGGCTGATCGCCACCCACCCCGCCCGGGTGCACCCCGAGTGGGTCGTCCGCTACGGCGGCAAGCTCTACTACAACCCCGGCCTGCCCGAGGTGCGGCGCTTCGTCCAGGACGCGATGCTCGACCCGGTCGCCCGCTACGACCTGGACGGGGTGCACTTCGACGACTACTTCTACCCCTATCCCGTCGCCGGGCAGACCTTCGACGACACCGCCGCGTACGAGAAGTACGGCGCGGGGTTCCCCGACCGGGCCGCCTGGCGCCGCGACAACATCGACCGGCTGGTGCGGGAGATGGGGGAGCGCATCAAGCGCCGCAAGCGGCACGTGCGGTTCGGGGTCAGCCCGTTCGCCGTCTGGCGCAACCGCGCCACCGACCCGCTGGGCTCGGACACCCGGGCCGGGGTGCAGACCTACGACGACCTGGGCGCCGACACCCGCAAGTGGGTGCGCGAGGAGTGGATCGACTACATCGTCCCGCAGGTGTACTGGCACATCGGCCACCCCGCGGCCGACTACGCCGAGCTGGTGCGCTGGTGGTCGGAGGCCGTGCGGGGCGCGGACGTCCACCTCTACGTCGGCGAGGCGCTCTACCGGGCCGGCGACCCGGCGCAGCCCGCCCCCTGGCAGGACCCGGCCGAGCTCTCCCGCCACCTCACCCTCGGCCACCGCCACCCCGAGGTCCTCGGCCACGTCTACTTCTCCGCCAAGCAGGTGCGCACCGACCCGGTCGGGGCGATGGCGCGCGTGGTCCGGGATCACTACCCCCGCCGCGCGCGCCCGCCCCGCTGACCCTGTGCGGCAGCGCTCACGCGGGCCCGGCCGCCTTGCGGTGGTCCACGATGGTGTCGGGGCCGGGCGACATGATCGTCTCGTGCCCGTTCTCCGCGCGGACGCGGTACGGCGGCGTGCCGTCGGGGCCCAGCACCTCCACGATCTCCACGATCCGCTCCTGCTGTCCGACCACCCGGCCGTGCATCACCAGCCGGTCGCCCTTGCTCGCATGCATTGGCGGTGCCCTTCCGCTCAGAGGTCCGACCCATGTGCTGAGACGGCCTCAAGTCTACGGTGAACACGGTGATTTGGACCGGCTCTTGACCGTTCCGGCCGGTGCGCGGGGTCAGCCGCGCGCCCGCTGGGTCACCCCGATGCAGACGAGCACGGCGACGGCCGCGACCGGCGCCGCGGGTGTCAGGTGTTCACCGAGCAGGAACACCGACCAGACCAGCGTCAGCAGCGGCTGGGCGAGCTGGAGCTGGCTGGCCCGGGCGACGCCGATGGCGCCCATGCCGCGGTACCAGACCCACATGCCGAGGAACTGGGAGCCGATCGCCAGCCAGAGCAGGCCCGCGACCGCGTGCCCGGTCAGGTGCGCCGGCTCGAAGGACAGCGCGAGGGCCGCGCCGACGACGGACACCGGCAGGCACAGGACGAGCGCCCAGCCGATCACCTGCCAGCCCGGCATCACCCCCGCCAGCTTGCCGCCCTCGGAATAGCCCGCCGCGCACACCAGGAGGGCGCCGAAGAGGTACAGGTCGCCGGTCGACGGACGGCCGCCGCTCTGCTGCAGGGCGAAGCCGATGACCACGGCGGCACCGGCCAGGGCCGCCGCCCAGAAGGCGCGCGAGTGCCGGGCCCGGGTCCGGGCGGCCGAGTACGCGGCCGTGGTCAGCGGCAACAGGCCCACGACCACCGCGGCGTGCGAGGTCGTCGACGTCCGGAGGGCGAGCGTGGTGAGCAGGGGGAAGCCGATGACGACGCCCGCCGCGACGATCAGGAGCCCGCCCCAGTGGCGGCGCACGGGCGGCGGTACCCGCAGTGCGAGCAGCGCCCCGCCCGCGATCAGGGCCGCCAGCACCATCCGGCACAGGGTCACCGACCAGGGGCCGAGGCCCTCCAGCGCCCAGGCGGTCGCGGGGAACGTCAGGGAGAACGCGGCCACACCGAGCGCGGCGAGCAGGGTGCCGGTGCGGCGGTCCTCAGAAGGCGCCGGTGCGGGGGCCGATGCGGGGGCCGACGCCACCGGTGCGTGCACTGCTATCGCTTCAGTGGGAGTAGCGCTATCTTTCACTCTCATGCATGAGCGTAACAGCGTCGCTGAACTGGCAGGAGTCCTGAGAGGAGAGCTGAACCGCTACTCTCCGGGTGAGAAGCTGCCGTCGAGCCGGGCCCTCGTCGAACGCTTTCGGGTCAGCCCCGTCACCGTGTCGCGGGCGCTCGCGGCGCTCGCCGCGGAGGGCCTGGTGACCACCCGCCCCGGCGCAGGCGCCTTCCGGGCCGAGCCGCACACCGCCGCCGCCCGCGCCGGTGACACCTCCTGGCAGCAGGTCGCCCTCAGCGTCGAGACGGCCGGCGAGGCGGTCCCCCGCTCGGTCGAGGCCGTCGGCGTGCTCGCCACGCTCGCCGAACCACCGCCCGGCGTCATCGAACTCAACGGCGGCTACCTCCACCCCGCCCTCCAGCCCGAACGCGCCCTGTCCGCCGCCCTCGCCAGGGCCGGCCGCCGGCCCGGCGCGTGGGGCCGCCCGCCGATCGAGGGCGTCAGCGAGCTGCGCGCCTGGTTCGCCCGCGAGATCGGTGGCCCGGCCGGCACCGTCGCCGCCTCCGACGTCACGATCACCGCCGGCGGCCAGAGCGCGATCACCACCGCGCTGCGCGCCCTCGCCCCGCCCGGTGCGCCCGTCCTCGTCGAGTCCCCCACCTACCCCGGCATGCTCGCCGCCGCCCGCGCCTCCGGGCTGCGGCCCGTGCCCGTACCGGCGGACGCCCGCGGGGTGCGCACCGATCTGCTCGCCGAGGCGTTCCGCGCGAGCGGCGCCCGGGTATTCGTCTGCCAGCCGCTCTTCCAGAACCCGACGGGCGCGGTCCTGGCCGACGGCCGGCGGCGCGAGGTCCTGCGGGTCGCCCGGGAGGCCGGGGCCTTCGTCGTCGAGGACGACTTCGCGCGGCGGCTCGCCCACGAGGACGCCCCGCCGCTGCCGCCCGCGCTCGCGGCCGACGACCCGGACGGGATCGTCGTCCACGTCTGCTCCCTCACCAAGATCACCTCCGCGAGCCTGCGGGTGGGCGCCCTCGCCGCCCGCGGACCGGTCCTCGAACGGCTGCGGGCCATCCAGGTCGTCGACAGCTTCTTCGTGCCGCGGCCCCTGCAGGAAGCCGCCCTCGAACTCGTCGGCTCGCCCGCCTGGTTCCGCCACCGCCGCACGGTCGCCGCCGAGCTGCGCACCCGCCGCGAGGCCCTGTTGACGTCCCTGCGGCGGGAACTGCCCCGGCTGGATGTCGACTTCGCGGCCTCCGGCGGCTACCACGTCTGGGCCCGCCTCCCGGCCGGATGCGACGAGAGCGCCCTGGCCGCGGCGGCCCTGCGCGCCGGGGTCGCGGTCGCCCCCGGGCGCCCGTACTACGCCGCCGAGGCGCCCGCGCCGCACCTGCGCCTGAGCTACGCGGCGGTCGCGGGCACCGCCGAACTGGCGGAGGGGGTGAGCCGGCTGCGGAGGGCCTGCGAGGAACTGTGGTGATGCCGGCTGGTGGGGGGCGCCTCCGCTGCGCGGCGGTGCCCTCAGACGCCGGACGGGCTGCTGTGCTGTGTCCTCAATCGCCGGACGGGCTGAATAGCCCGTCCCGGGATTGAGGGCGCGCCCGCCGGGCGCCCGCCCCCGGCGGCGGCCATGACGAGCGC
>NZ_JBEYZW010000118.1:0-19317 GCF_040646215.1 Streptomyces sp. NPDC046215
CCCGCGGGCCGCGGCGGGGGCGCGGGCCGTGGCGGCCGCCGGGACCCCCCCGCCCGGCGCCGCCGCCCCCGCCCGGCCCGTCGCGACCGGGTACCGCGTGCGCCTCACCGGTCAGCCGGCCGCCGTGCGGGTCGAGTGGGTGGGCCCGCCCGGCAGCGGCGCCGGGTACGAGGAGCAGGCCGCGCTCGGCCGCTGCGCGGCGGCCCTCCGCCGCATGGGGTGGGAGGCCTTGGAGTACCGGGGCCCGCGCCGCCGGCGGTACCTGGAGGTCGAACCCGCCCCGTGAGGCGCCCCCGCCCGCCGGAGCCGTACGGCTCCCGCCACCGAGCGGCGGTGTGACGGTCCGCCGCGCCTGCCGCCCGGAGCGGCCGGCCGGTCGCATACTGCGAACAGTGTCCGGGGGCGGAACCGGTGGCCAGGAGGTCCTGCCCGTCATGACGTACGACTCGCTCCCCAACCGCACCACCCGCCGCCGCCTGCTGTACGCGCTCGCGGCCACGGGCGGCCTCTCCGTGACCGGCGGGCTCGGCGGCGCCCCGCGCGCCGCGGCCGCCGCGCCCGGGGCCCGGGGCGCGCGGCCCGCCCCCCGGCGGCTGGAGGAAGTGCGGCCGGACGCCAGGAGGGCGCAGGCGATCCGGGAGGAGTTCGTCCACGCCTGGGAGGGGTACAAGCGGCTCGCGTGGGGGCACGACGAAGTGCTCCCGGTCTCCGGCCGCCACCGGGAGTTCTTCGCCGAGGGGCACCCGATGGGCCTGTCGATCGTCGAGGCGCTCGACACGCACCACCTCATGGAGCTCGACACCGAGGTCGACCGCTGCGTCAGCTGGATCAAGGACCGCCTCCGCTTCGACATCGACGCCGACTTCCAGGTCTTCGAGACCACGATCCGGCTGGTCGGGGGCCTCTTGTCGGGCTATCTGGCGACCGGCGAGCAGGTGCTCCTCGACCGCTGCACCGACCTCGCGGACCGGCTGCTGCCCGCTTTCACCACGTCACCCACCGGGATGCCCTACCGGTACGTCAACCTGCGGACCGGACGGGTCTCGGGCGCCACGCTGCCCCTGGCCGAGATCGGCACGAACATCCTGGAGTTCGGCACCCTCTCCCGGCTCACCGGCGACCCCCGGTACGGGCGGGCCGCCAAACGCGCCCTGCGCGCGGTCGTCGGACGCCGGTCCCCTCTCGACCTGCTCGCCTCCCGCATGAACGTGGAGAGCGGCCGGTGGGCGGACCGGACGGCCCTCGCCGTGGACCCGCCGGCCGACTCGTTCTACGAATACCTGTGGGGCGCGTGGGTGATGTTCGACGACGAGGACTGCCGGGACTGGTTCCGGCTGCTGACCGCCGCTCTGAAGAAGCACCAGGTGGAGCGGGTCGGTGGCCTGCTCTGGTTCAAGCACGTCGACTTCCGCACCGGGGCGCTGGTCAACAGGCGGCAGTCCTCGCTGTCCGTCGCCGTCCTGCCGGTCGGCGGGGACGACGAGCTGGCGGCGGACTACTACCGGTCGTGGACGGCGGTCCTGGACAAGTACGACGTCATCCCCGAGGAGATCGACTACACGCGGCTGGCGGCCCTGAGCCGCGGGAACGACCTGCGTCCCGAGTACGCCAACTGCGCCTTCCAGCTCTACTGGCAGACCGGCGACCCGTACTACCGCACGACGGCGTGGCGCTATTTCCAGAACCTCAGGGAGCACCACCGGGTGCGGAACGGCTACACGGTGGTCACCGACGTCACCCGGCGCCCGATGCCCAAGGGCGACCACTGCCCGGCGTACGTCTTCGCCGAGAACTTCAAGTGGCTCTACCTCACCTTCTCCGGCACCCCCCGTTTCGACTACGCCCACGGGTACCTCAGCACGGAGGCCAAGGGCCTGCGGGGCCTGAGGAGAGCGGAAGGCCGGGCGGCGGCCGGGGGCACCCGGTAGGTGCCGCACCCGCTCCGCGATCAGCGAACGCGCTCAGACCGGCCCGCGCCGCGCCCCCGGCACGGGTTCGGGCTCCCCCTCCGGCGGCAGCAGGTGACCGAGACCTTGCGCGGTGCCCGCGGCCAGGTCCGCCGCGCGCGGCAGCATGACGTCCTCGTAGGCCCGTACCGCGGCGTCGGTCTCCGGGTGCGCGAGGAGGGCCAGGGCGAGTTCGGCGCCGTCGAGGAGGGCGAGGTTGGCGCCGACGCCGAGCGGCGGCATCAGGTGGGCGGCGTCACCCACCAGCGTCAGGCCGGGTACGTGGTCCCAGGCCGGGGGGACGGGCAGGGCGTACAGGGGCCGGTTGACGAATCCGGTGTCGCCGGCCCGCAGGAGGTACAGCAGGCTGTCGTGCCAGCCGTCGTACTTCTCCAGCAGGTGGGCGCGTACGGCGGCGGTGTCGGCGAAGTCGAGCCCGGCGGTGACGTGCCAGTCCTCCGGCGCGCGGAACATGGCGACGGCGTCGAGGTGACCGCCGCTGTTGCGCTGGGCCGTCAGCGCCCTGCTGCCGGACCGGGCGGACATGGTGCCGTCGCCGACCAGCCGGGCGAACTCGGGGTGGCGGGTGTCGGAGTCGTGGAACCCCGTCCCGACGAAGGTGACGCCCGTATAGCGCGGCACGGCGTCGGACAGCGCCGGGCGGACGCGTGACCAGGCGCCGTCGGCGCCGACGACCAGGTCGAAGTCCTCCCCCGTGCCGTCCTCGAACAGCAGCCGGTGCGTGCCGTCGCCGCGGGGGACGACGCGGCTGACCGGACGCCCCCAGCGGACGGTTCCGGCCGCGAGGGAGTCGAGCAGCAGCCCGCGCAGTTGCCCGCGGTCGATCTCCGGCCGGGTCGCGTGGCCGTCGGCGGGGCGGTCGACCTCCAGGACCTCGGCGGTGAAGGGGTCGAGCTGCCGCCACACCTCCCCCTCGGGCCGGGCCAGCTCGTGGAATCGGTCGAGCAGGCCGGCCTCGCGCAGCGCCTGTTGGCCGGTGGTGGAGTGGATGTCGAGGGTGCCGCCCTGCGTCCGCGCGGCGGGGGACGCCTCGCGCTCGAAGACGGTGACGGACCAGCCGTGCAGTTGCAGGATGCGGGCGCATATCAGCCCGCCGGGGCCGGCCCCGACGACGGCGATGCGAGGGGAGGTGGCGTTCACGGAAGTCTCCTTCGACGGCGTGCGGATGCGGAGTTGGGTGCCGGATGCGGCACCCTCACAAAAGCACACTCACTACGAAGGTGCAATGACTTAACTTTCCATCCGACTCAACCCAAGGGCCGGTGCGCGAGGTAGGGTGTGCCGGTGAACGCACCGACCGGACGCCGCGAGCGCAAGAAGGCCCAGACCCGCAAGGCCCTGGCCGACGCCGCCCTGGAGCTCTTCCTCGACCGCGGCTACGACCGGGTCGGCGTGAAGGACGTGGCCGACGCCGCCGACGTATCGGTGACCACGCTGTTCAAGCACTTCCCGTGCAAGGAGGCCCTGGTCTTCGACCTGGACCAGGACATCGAGGCGGCCCTCGTCGCCGCCGTGCGCGAGCGCGCCCCCGGCGTCTCCGTACCGCGGGCCCTGCGGGAGCACCTGCTGACGACGGTGGGCCCGCACGCCCTGACGGCGGGCCCCCACACCCTGATCCCCTACCCGCCCGGCGAACAGCCCGCGGGACCGCAGCTGGCGGAGTTCATCCGCATGGTGGAGGAGACGCCGGCACTGAGCGAGTACGCCCACCGGATGTGGATGCGTCACGAGACGGCCCTGGCCCGGGCCATCGCCGAGGAGACCGGCGCCCCCGAGGACGACGCCGCCTGCACCGCCCTGGCCCGCTTCGCCCTGAACACCCCCCTCCTCGCCCGCCGTCACCCCGACCCGCACCGCGCCGCGGACGAGATCTTCGCCCTGCTCGAACGGGGCTGGGGCGGGCCGGACGGCCGCTAGCGGCTCCGGGCGCGCGGGCCGTCGCGGCCGGGACCGGCACGGCTCAGGGCCGGGTCCGGGACGGTGGGCGGCCGGTGAAGCGGTGCCACCAGTGGCGGCGCCGGGGGTGCACGGCCCGGCCCAGCCTGCGGCCGATCAGGAGGTAGCCCAGCAGGGCGCCCGCGGTGTTGAGCAGCACGTCGTCGATGTCGAAGGCCCGGCCCGTGATGAGGGCGCCCTGGACCAGCTCGACCAGCAGCATGACCAGCGCGGTGACGGCGGCGACCCGGAGCAGCCCCCGGGCCCGGGGCACCAGGACCGGGAGCAGCACGCCGAACGGCACGCCCAGCGCGAGGTTGCCGCCGAGTTGCTTGACGGTGTCGCGGAAGGCCGGCCGGCCGAGGTAGTCGCGGATGGAGTCGCCCGGGCGCAGGTTGCTGTGCGTCAGCGGCACGGAGGCGGCGGAGGGTTCCAGGGTCAGCCGGGCCAGCACCACGCCGAAGGCCACCATCCCCGCGAAGGCCAGCAGCATGATCACCCCGCGCAGGAGCGGCGGCAGCCGGCGCCCGCCCGCGGGCACCCGGCCCTCCGAGTCCTCCGCGGCCTCGCCGTGCGGGACTTTGCGCGCCATCGCGACCCCCGTCGAGGTTGGTCTGCCCTGCCCCCACCGATACCCCGGGCCGCCGGGGGCACGCCTCCCGGAAGGCGGCCGGCCCGGGAGGTGCCTATCGTGGTGATCCGGGTCCGTCCCCGGCGGCGGTGCGACGAGGCGGAAGGCGGCGTGCAGGGTGCCCGACAGCGACAGGCAGGTGACAGTGGTGGTCGCCGACGACCACCCGGTCTTCCGCGAGGGCATCACCCGGGGGCTGCAACAGAGCGGGCGGATCACGGTGGTGGCCGAGGCGGAGGACGGCGAGGCCGCGCTCGCGGCCATCCGCGAGCACCGGCCGGACGTGGCGCTGATCGACTACCGCATCCCCGAGCTCGACGGCATCGGTGTGATCCACGCGGTGGTCCGTGACCGGCTCCCCACGCGCACCCTGCTGCTGTCCGCCACCACCGACAGCGCCGTCGTGTACAAGGCGATCGAGGAGGGCGCCTCCGGCTATCTGGCGAAGGACGCCAAGCGCTCCGACATCGTGCACGCCGTGCTGAAGGTCGCGAGCGGCCGCCAGGTGGTGGCCGAGGACCTGACGGGCGGTCTGGTCGAGGAGATCCGGATGCGGGCCGACCGCGGTTCGGTGATCCTCTCCGAGCGTGAGCAGCAGGTGCTGCGCGGCTTCGCGAAGGGGCAGAGCATCCCCCAGCTCGCCGCCGAGCTGTACCTGGGCGCGAGCACCGTGAAGACCCACGCGCAGCGGCTGTACGAGAAGCTCGGCGTGTCCGACCGGGCCGCCGCCGTCGCGGAGGGCATGCGGCACGGTCTGCTGGAGTGACCGGGGAAGGGCACGGTCAGGCGCCGGGCAGTGGTGCGGACCGGACGGGCCCGTCCCGGCGCGGGCCGACGGCCCCGGTGGTGGGTGAGCTGTGCGGCGCGGAAGAGCGGACGGCACCGGACGAGAGAGCGGGAGCGGCGACGTGAGGGCACCGGGTGCGGGGCGCACCGCCGTGTGGCGCTGGTGCGCGCGCCACCTCCAGCTGCTCCCTGTCCTGCTCCTCGCCGGGGGCGCCCTCCTGGACTACTCCACCACCCCGCACTTCAGCGCCGAGGCCCTCTACGCGGCCGCGCCGATGACGGCCGCCGCGCTGCTGTCGCTGCGCGCGACCGTCCTGGCGGGCATCGGCGCCTGTGCCGTCGACATCGCCCTGCTCGCCCACTTCGGCTTCCTGGGCGGTTCCGGCGGGCGGAGCGAACTGGCGACGGTCGCGACCGTCTCAGTCTTCGCCGTCGTCGTCAACCGCCTCATGTACCACGGTGACGTGCGGCTGCAGTCCGCGCGCAGGGTCGCTCTCGCCGTGCAGGACGCCGTGCTGCCGAGGCCACCGGCCTCGATCGGTCCCCTGCGGATCGCCGTGCGCTACCAGTCGGCTGTGGCGGAGGCGCAGATCGGCGGTGACCTCTACGGCGTGCAGGACACCCCGTACGGCGTGCGCTGCCTGATCGGCGACGTCCGGGGCAAGGGCATGGGGGCCGTCAAGGCGGTGGACGTGGCGCTGGGGGTGTTCCGGGAGGCCGCTGACGACGAACCCGCCCTCGCCCGGGTCGCGGCCCGGCTGGAGCGGGCCCTGCGACGGGAGGCGGACCGGCAGGCGGGACCCGAGCAGAACGAACGGTTCGTCACCGGTGTGCTCGCCGAGATCCCGCCCTCCGGCGGCGAGCTGCGGCTGATCAACCGCGGCCACCCGGCGCCGCTGCTCCTGCGGGACGGCCGGGTGCGCGGTGTGGAGCCCTCCGAGCCGGCCCTTCCGCTGGCGCTCGCGCAGCTGGGCACGGGCGAGGAGCGGATCGATGCGGTGCCGTTCCCGCCGGGGACGACGCTGCTTCTGTACACGGACGGCCTCACCGAGGCCCGGAACCGGGACGGCGCTTTCTACGACCCGGTCAGCAGGCTGACCGGCCGTGACTTCCCCGGCCCGGACGCGCTGCTCGACGCCCTTCTCGCCGATGTGGGCCACCACACCGGGGGCCGCATCACCGACGACATGGCGCTGCTCGCGGTCACCCACGGCGGGGGCCGGCCGAGCCGTCCCTGACCGCGGTGGCTGGTGCACGAGCGTCCGGGTGGTCAGCACGCCACGGCACAGCACCCACGCCCCAAAGGGCACGCACGTTCGATTTCATGAGAGGCTGGCGACATGGCTACCACTATCGAGACATTTCGCGACCGCAGCGCCGTCATGGACCACTGCGCCGACGACCGCGCGCTCGCGTGTGTCACGGCCCGCGAGGGAGACACGGAGCTCGGCTCCGTCACCCTGCTCGACCTCGGCGCCGAGGACACCGACCTCAGGATCGTCGCGCTCCTGGAGGCGACCACCGCCACCGTGACACCGCTGATGCGCGAGGCGGCACGGGTCGCGCGGGAGGCCGGCGGCACCGTCCTGCGGTGGGTCGCGGAAACCGACGAGGTGACCCCGCGGGCCCTGGCGGAACTCGGCGCGGCCGAGGGCGACGAGGTGTACCGCTGGTGGCAGCTCGACCTGCCTGCCGCGCGGGTGCGGGCCACCGGTCCGGCCGTGCGGGAACTGCCGGCGCAGGACGGTGACACCTTCCGGCTCGGCCTGAACGACGCGGTCTTCGACGTCGAGGTCCACGACGGCACGGCGACCCTGGCTCACGACCGCGAGCAGGAGGGGACCGTCGCCGAACTCACCGAACTGCTCTCGGCGGTGGTGAACAAGGTCCGCGGCGAACACCCCGCGGCCCGGCTGGCGGAAGCCCACGCGGACGCCCGCGACGACACCCTCCACGCGGCCCTGCGCACCCTCGGCTTCGCCCCGACGGAGCGACGGGCCGTCGAGTACCACCTCGCGCTGCGGGCCTGACGCCGCCGCGCACGCCCGTGAGAAGATCCTTCCGGCCATGTGCGCTTCCGACCGTTGAAGGTGACGATGTACGCGATACCCCTGGGCGACGACGGCGCCCGGCTGTGCCCCCTCGAACCGTGGCAGGCCGAGGAGTTCCTGGCCCACATCGACCGGGGGCGGGAGTTCATCGGGCAGCACAACGGGCTGCCCGACGTCGTCACGGACCTGGAGTCGAGCCGGGCGTTCCTCCAGGCGTACGCGGAGAAGACCGCGGCCGACACGGGCCGGATCTACGGCATCCGGACGGACGGCACGCTGGTCGGCGCCGTCATCTTCCGCACGATGGACGTCGCGCGGGGCACGGCCGAGGCGGGCTGCTGGCTGGAGCCGGCGGCCGTGGGCAGGGGGCTGGTGACCCGGGCCGTGCGGGTGATCATCGACTGGGCCGTGGAGGAGCGCGGCATCCACCGCGTGGAGTGGTGGGTCTCGGCCGGGAACGAGCCCAGCATCGCCGTGGCCCGCCGGCTGGGGATGACGCGGGACGGCGTCCTGCGCGAGAGCCACCCGTACCGGGGCGAGCGGCACGACGAGGAGATCTGGTCGGTGCTCGCGCCGGACTGGCGGGCGGCCCGGCAGGCGTCCTGACCTGCCGCCCGCCCTCCTGCCCGGCGGCCCGGCGGGGAAGCGGGGAGCACCCCCGCGCGCGCCGGCCGGCTGCGGCGGCGAGCCGGGAAACGGTCCGCTCCCTGTTGCTAGGGTCTCCGCGGCAGCCGGAGCGGCCGGCGCGCGGCACGGAAGCGGTGAGGGTCAGTGAGCGGCAGCGGTGCACACGGCGGCGGCAGGCCGGCGGAGGGCGAGCCGGCTCCGCTGCGGCGGGACGCGGTGCGCAATCGCGAGCTGCTGATCGCCGCCGCCCGGGAGCTCTACGCCGAACAGGGCGTCGACGCCCCCCTCGACGACATTGCCCGCCGTGCCGGCGTCGGCAACGCCACCCTCTACCGGCGGTTCCCCACGCGTGGGGCGCTCATCGAGGCGGTGTTCGGGGAAGCGCTGCAGGACACCGTGCGCCGCGGCGAGGTGGCCCGGGAGGCCGGCGATGCCCGGCGCGGGCTGGTCCGCTACCTCGAGCACCTCTTCGAGGTCCTGGCCGCCGACCGGGGCTCCAACGACCTGATGACCACCGGCATCCAGGACGTCCCGTCCCTCGACACCCTCAAGGCCCACCACCACGAGACGGTCTCCCTGCTCGTCGGCCGGGCCCAGGAGCAGGGCACCCTGCGCGACGACGTCGTCGTCGAGGACCTCCTCTTCGCGCTGGCCGCACTCGGCCGGGTCGTCCCCTCCTCCGAACCCGTCGCGCCGGGTGCCTGGCGGCGCCATCTCCACCTGCTCCTCGACGGCCTGCGCACCGAGGCCGCCCGCCCCCTGCCCGCCCCGCCGCTCACCCCCGGCCAGCTGGCCGGGGCTCTGCGGGCTCTGGCGTCCCCGGACGCGCGGGGCTGACCCCGGCGGCGGCCGGGCGCCGTGAAGGGCGGGACGGGGGGCGCGGCCGGCTCACTTCCTCTTCTTCGCCGGCTTCTTCTTCGGCGGCGTGACCCAGCCCTTCTTCACCAGCTGGTCACAGTGCCACGTGGCCTGCGCGTGGGTCTCCTTGCGCTGCTGCTTGGCGGCGCGGAGGCAGTCCGCGTACGGGAACGGGGGCTCCTCGGCACGTACCTGGGGGCGGTTTTCGGGGGCCGCTGGGGCCGCCATGGCCTGCCCGCCCCAGCCGCTGACGGCGATGGCCGCTGCCAGGGCGACACTGATCCGACGCACAGCACTTCTCCTCACTTCGACACCGGTGCTCCGGCCTTGTCCAAGGCTTCTCCCCACCTCATCGGAGACCGGCGGCGCGGACAAGGCGACTCGCCAGCGGCCGGCCGGCCCGTGGAACCGGCACCGGCCGTTGACCGGTCGGACCGTATGAAGACCGGTGCGCGGCGGCACGTCAGCGCGGGAAGGAGCTCCAAAGGCGCGCGGTGCGATCGCCGCCCGCCGCCCGGGAACGCCCCGCGCGATCTTCACCGACCGGCCCGTCCGGACCGGGTCCGATGGCGGTCCGCAAGGGAGTGCGGTGTCGATGAGAGCTGCGTCTTCCGCCTCGGTCCCCGTAGACCGGCGCGGTCCCAAGCGACCCAGGAATGCCCTGGTCCCCTCCGCTGTGACACCAGAGCACGGCCGTCGGGAAACGCCTCCTTCGAGTGGTGCTCTTCCCCGAAGGCCCGGGCACTGTACGGGACGCCGCCTGCCCGCACCCGACGTCACCACGGGAGGACCCCATGCCGCAGGACTTCGAGGTGGACATCCCCTTTCCGCCACGGATCAGCCCGGACGTGCCCGGGGCGCGGCAGCGCAACGTCGACCGGCTGGTCTCCGAGGGGCTGCTGACGCGCGAGGAGAGCGTGGCGCGCTACCTGGGGTGGGACGTGGCCCAGCTGGCCGGCCGGTTCCACCCGTCGGCCACCGGGGACGATCTGGACCTGGGCCTGCAGCAGCAGACCTTCTACTTCGTCTTCGACGACCTCTTCGACACCTGCCTGGGCGAGGAGCCCGCCCGGGCCTACGCGCTGTGCCACCAGATGGCCGCGCTGGCCAGACACGACGGGACGGCCCGTCCCGCGTTCCCGCTGGCCGAGATGTTCGTCGACGTGTGGAACCGCAGCAAGCAGGGCATGTCGGACGCCTGGCGGCGGCGCGCGGGGTTCAACTGGGAGCACTTCTTCCTCAGCTATGTGACCGAGGCCGTGAACCGGATGTGCCGTACCGTCCTGGACCTGGCCTCGTACATCAGGCAGCGGCAGGTGGCGATCGGTTCGCGCGGGGTTTTGGACCTGGTCGAACGCCTCAGCCGCGCGGAGGCGCCGCCGGAGCTGCACGAGAGCTCCTGCTTCCAGCACATGCGGGACGTCACCGCCGATGTCGTCACGCTCACCAATGACGTCGCCTCGCTGGAGAAGGACGAAGCCAACCAGGAGGCGAACAACGCCGTTCTGCTGCTGTGCCTGGAGCGGGGCGTCTCCCGGCAGAAGGCGATCGGGGCCGTCCAGCACATGATCAGCGAGCGCGTCGCCCACTTCCACGTGCTCAGCGCGGAGTCGATGCGAATGTGCGGCCTGCTCGGCCTGTCCCCGGAGCAGCGCCACGCGGTGGAGCGCTTCATCGACGGCAACCGCGCGGTGATGCGGGGCAATTACGACTGGAGCCGGAACAACGAGCGCTACAGCGAGGAGGGAGTGGAGCGGGTACGGGCGTCCCCCTGCATCGAGGACCGCCTCACGCGGACGCCCGCGGGCCCGCACCGCCCCGCCGCGCATGTGCGGCACCACGCCGGATCCACGGAGCCGGGCGCGACGCCCGACGCCCTGCCGCCGCCCTCCGCACACGCGCCGTGCCACCCGGGACCGCTCGGTGCGGCTGCCGCTGCCGCATGAGGGGGCGTCCGTGCGGACGGACCGGCCCGGACGGCGCCCCCGCACGCCTCGATACCATGGTGAACATGTCACGCGGCCGTGCCGCCGCCCCGACCGGCGCCGCGGCGGCCCGGACCGTCAGCAGCCCCCGCCCACCCCTGGAGCCGTCGTGAACACCGCAGCCGCCACCGGGCTGCTCCATCTGATCGCGGCCGAGCCCGGACTGCTCGCCGCGGCACCCGAGGGCGCGACCGGCGACGACCTCCACCGCCGGGCAGGGGACGAGGACCACCCGTGCCTCGGCTGCGGCGCTCCGGCCACCTGTGCCGTCGTCGTCGAGACCGGGCCGAGCGGACCGCGGTGGCTCGACCTGTGCTCCCCGTGCTGGCACACCGTCCGGCAGGCCAACGAAGGGACGCCGGACAGCGCCGGACAGTGACCACCTCCGCTACCGGAGGCTCCTCGGGTGCGCAAGTTCTCTTGGGCTGTTCGGGTGGGTTTCGCGCAGAACAGGTCTGTATGCGCAATAAGCCGGGCAAGTCCTTGCCGTCGACCGACGACATACACAAGAAAAGGGACTTGCGCATGCGTATCCGTACTGCCCTCGCCGCCACCACCCTCGCCGCCCTCGCCGTGCTCGGCGGCGCCGGCGCCGCTCTCGCCGACGGCGGTCACGACAAGGGCGACTGGGAGGGCTCGTACCGCTTCGAGAACCTCGGTGGCCCCTACGGGATCACCGAGGGCTCCGGCACCCGCGGCGACAGCGGTCACGGGCACAACGGCTACGGCTTCTTCGACTACCACTGACCCGTCGTGCCGACGGCTCCGTTCCCCGCGGGCAAGCGGGGAACGGAGCCGTTCCCGTTCCCCGCGGGCACGCGCCCCTCCTCGCACCGGCGCATGTGTGCCGGCCTGTCGGGTACCCGGACGTCGACCACGCTGTGCGGTGAGACCAGGCACAGGACCCGGCACAAGGAAGGACGCACGATGACCGACCGACGCAGCGAGGAGCCCGCGGGCGACGGCAAGGCCGTCCCCCGGGACATGCCGGACCAGCAGGCGGGCGGAACTCCCGGACGGCGGGACCGGTGGAGCGCCAAGGGTGCCGACGACGCCCAGGACTCCGGGGGCGCCGAGGACGGTGCCGGGGACGACGAAGACGCGGACGGTGCCGGCGGGGACCGGACGGGCGGAGCCTCGGCGGGCGAGCCCCCGCACGACGAGCCGCCGGACTGACCCGGGAGGGCGCCGAGCGCTCTTGGATTCCGCGCCCCGCGCCCTTCCCTCGCGCCGGTCCGGGCCGGCAGCACCCGCCCGAACGGCCTTCCCCCGATCAGGTGGCGTGGGGCTTCCGCCGCCCGCGCCAGGGGGAATCCCCCGGCCACGAGGGCGTCAAGACGGCGACGACCGGGCCGGACCGCTTCCCGCCGGCGCCCGGGCCGCGCGGACCGTCAGGCAGGGCCGGGGGTCCGGGGCCCGCCTGACGGGCGCCCGTCAGGCGGCCGTCGCCCGCAGCCCGGACACCAGCCACTCCACCGCCGGGCCCATGTCCGGAGCGGGCCAGCCGTTGATCACGGCGATGAGCCGCCAGTACCGCTCGTACCGGGAGTCGCTGCTGATCTCCATGCGCCGCAGCAGCCAGGCCCGGAATTCCGGGCCGTCCTCGCGGCCGGACAGCTCCGCGCAGCGGCCGGCCAGTTCGTCGACCACCGGCCGGGCGGCCGCGGAGCCGGGTTCGATCCCGGCCGCCCTCGCCTCGGCGGTCCGTTCCCGGATCACCGTGGCCAGGTGCTGTGCCGCCGCCGGGTCGGCCTCCCCCGCCTGCTCGCGGGCCCGGATCTGGTCGGCGGCGGCCAGCCGCATGCCGGCCCGGAACTCGTCGTCCTGGACGAGCTCCGCGAGCTCCACCCAGGCGCCCACCTGTTCCTGGGTGGGGTCGTCGGGCAGCTCGGGCATCGCGTGGCGCATCGTGGCGAGGAAGCCCGGGTCGACGTCGAGCCCCTCGAAGGCGTGGTCGATGAAGTCGCCGATCAGGTGGCGGCGCTCCTGGTCGGACAGATGGGCGAGCTTGTGCATGAGTTCGGTCTCCTCGGGTGCGGGCCCCCGTTCGGCCACCGCTCTCAGGACGGCCCGGCGCAGCCGCAGCGTGCGGATCTGCACGTCCACGGCGTCGGCGTGCGCGGCCGCGACCTGGGCGACGGTGACCTCGCGCGCCAGCACCTGCTGGATGGCGGCGAGGCCGACGCCGAGGTCGCGCAGGGTGCGCACGAGACCGAGGCGGGCCAGGGCTTCCTGGTCGTAGAGCCGGTAGCCGGCGGGGGTGCGGTCGGTCGGCGGCACCACTCCGGCGTCGGACCAGAACCGGATGGTCTTGACCGGAAGGCCGGTCAGCCGGGCGAGGTCCCCGATGGTCCGGAGGGTGTCGTCGTTCATGTCCCCACCTTGGAGTCTCCTGCCGCTGGAGAGTCAAAACCCGGGCGACGGCGTCCGCACGGGCCGCCGGTCCGGTGCCCCACGAGGGACACTGGGAGCAGCCGCACCGACGGCTGCGGCCGTCCTCCTACCGAGGAGCGGATGCTTCCCACCGAGGAGCACATGATGTCGCACACCGCGGATTGGAACGTCCGCCTCCACCTCTGCGAGGAGGAGGGGACGACGAAGGCACAGGCCACCCTGGACACCGGCACGGCGACCGTCACCGGCCGGGGCAGCGCCACGTGCGCCCCGGAGGACAAGGACGTCCCGGCGATCGGTGACGAGTTCGCCGCGGGCCGGGCGCTGCGCGACCTCGGCCGGCAGCTCCTCCTCACCGCCGAGCAGGACGTCGAAGCGGCCGGGGCGGCGCCCGCGCCCCGGACCTCGACGATGTACGGGTGGGCGCTCTGAGGCCCGGCCGCACCAGCGCGCCCCCGGGCACCGCGCCCGGTCACGGCCCGGTGTGGACGTAGGCCGCCCACCACAGCGGGTCGTCGTCCTGTTCCCTCAGCCGGCGCACGGTGCTGTGCAGGGCGGTCGCGGCGCGGTCCGCGTCGAGGGCGGCGGGCTGCCCGTCCGGGGAGGGCGGCGAGGCCAGGCCGGCGTAGAAGTGTTCCGCCGCGCGCAGCGCGCCGGCGTCGTCCACGGCCCACTGGGCGGCCACCACATGAGTGAACCCGGCCAGTTGCAGGGCGCCGGCCAGGTGGATCGCCTCGTCGGGCAGCGCGGCGGCGCCCCGCGCGGTCTCGCACGCCGACAGGAACGCCAGCCGGGCGTCGTCGAGGCGCAGCCGTGAGATGTCCGCGACGGTCAGCGGGCCGGCCTGCCCGTGGTCGTGGCAGTACAGGGCGCCGCCGCCCGAGTCGGCCGGGTTCTGGCTGCCGTGCCCCGAGAAGTGCAGGTAGGAGTGGGCGGGCAGGGTGTCGAGGACCGCCGAGCGGGACGCTTCGGGCCCCGTCAGGACCGTGGTCCGCGGCAACCGGTCCGCCAGCAGCCGGACCTCGGCCCGGGCGTGCGGCAGCGGGGGCAGGCCGGGGGTGTCGGACTGGTCGACGGCGAGCATCCGGCCCGGCCCGGCCCCGGCGGCCCGGCGGCCGGGCGCGGCCTGCTCGGCGAGGGCGCGCACGGTGGTCGTGTACGAGCACACGTAGCGGTCCGGCAGCGTCCGCGTCCCGGCGCCCCCGGCGCCCGGGCCGTAGTGTCCGGCGGCGTGCAGGGGCAGCAGGGCCAGCAGGCCGGTGGGGCACCACCAGAGCCGGGGCAGCGGCCCGCGGGCGCCGTCCGCCGGTTCCAGGGCGGCCAGGGCGGGCGCGGCGACGGTGTCCCACAGCCAGCTCAGGGTCCGCAGCAGGATCCGCTGCGCCCGCCAGGCGTCCGCGGGGGACCGGCCGGCCGTGGCGAGCGCGTCGAGCAGGGCCCCGGCCCGCTCGGTCAGCCCGCCCGGGCCCTCCAGGCGGAGGTCCGGCAGCGGCACCGTGCGCAGCCGGTCCCGGGTGAGGACGAGCGCGTCGCAGCGCAGCGCGCTGGTGTTGACGACGACCACCGGCCCGTTCGCGGCGGCTTCCCGCAGCCGGGCGACGGACGGCGGGCGCAGGAAGTCCGCCAGCCCGGGCAGTTCACGGGCCCGGCGCACCAGGTCGTCCATCTCGCGGGCCAGTTCGCGGCGCCGCTCGGCCGCCGCGCGCTGCTCCCCGGCCTGGTCCGCGGGGCCCGTCTCCGGGGCTGAGAGCGTGGAGAGAGCGGTGGGGTCGGCGAGGTCGGTGGGGTCGGTGTTGAGCAGGGCGCGGATCTCCCGGATGCGGGCGGCCAGTGCGGGGGCCCGCTCTTCCAGGGCCGTCATGTCGTCGCGGGCGTCCAGGGCCTGGGCGAGGAGCACGCCGCGGCCCTGTTCCAGCAGTTGCAGGGCTTCCTCGGGGCGCCGGGCGTTGAGGGCCACGGCCGCCGCGTCGCCGGCCAGGCCCGCGGCGCGGCCGAGCGCGTCGAGCCGGTCGGTGCGGTCCAGGCCGTGCCAGGCCAGGAGGGGCAGTTCGGCGACGGCGGACCGGTAGGCGTCCAGCGCTTCCGGCCACCGCCCCAGGGAGGCGGTCACCTTGGCCCAGGTGCGGGCGGCGCGGAACCTGGCGAGCGGTGGCGCGGTGGCGACGCCGGTGGCCTGGCGGAAGGTCTTGCGCACCGCGCGCAGGTCGGCTCTGCTGCGGCTCAGCGGCACCCGGACGAGGAGCGCCACGGCGAGGTTGGACAGGTACTGGGACCGGCGCGGATCGCCCTCCGGGGTGGCCCGGACGGCTTCGCGGGCGGCGTCGACGGCTTCGTCCACCTCGGCCGCGTCGTCGGGGCCGACGTGCTGCCCCGGCCTCTGGAAACGGGCGAGGAGCGCTATGGAGAGGTTGGCCAGGCACGCGGCGCGGGCGGGGTGGTCGTGCGGGTGGGCGCGAACCGCCTGCCGGAGGCAGGCGACCGCCTCGTCGGCGTCGGCCCGCCGGCCGGTGCTCAGGAATCTCCGGCGCAGCGCGAGGGCGAGGTTGGAGAGGTGGGTGGGGCGTTGCGGGTGGCCGTCGGGGACGGAGCCGACCGCGCCGCGGCCCGCGTCGACGGCTTCGTCAAGGTGGGTTTCCCCGCCCGTCCGCTCGTAGCGGGTGAGGAGGGCCGAGCACACGCCGGTGAGCAGGGGGCCCCGGTGCACGTGGCCGGGGGGCAGCGCGCGGGCCGCTGCGCCGGACGCTTCGATGGACTCGTCGAGGTCGGCGAGGGCGCCCGACCACTCGTACCGTTTGCGCAGGGCGATGCCCAGGTTGGCCAGGTGGGTGGCCCGGCCGGCCTCGTCGGCGGGTGACGCGGCCGCCACGGCCTGCCGGCTCACCCGCACCGCCTCCTCCATGTCCTGCTGGGAGCCCGACCGGCCGTAGCGGGCGACGAGGGCGGTGCTGAGGTTGGAGAGGTAGACGGCCCGCTCGGGGTGGCCGGCCGGCAGGGCCGCCACCGCCCTGCGGCTCAGGTCGACCGCGCGGTCCAGGTCGGGGGCCGTGCCGAGGCGATCGGCGCGGACGCGGAGCAGGGCGCCCAGATTGGACAGTGCCAGTGCGCTGTCCGCCCCGGGCCGCCCGGCTCTCAGGGCTTCTTCCATGCGCTGGACGGCCTCGTCGAGCAGGGCGAGGTCCCCGGACTCCTCGTAGGCCGCTTGCAGGGCCCGGCCGAGGTTGAAGAGGACCTGCTGGGCGTGTGCGTTGTCGGTGTCCGAGCGTGCGGCGCGGCGTTGCCAGTCGAGCGCGGCGGCGAGGTCGGCCTGTTCGCCGGTGACGGCGAACCGTTGCATCAGCAGGCCGCCCATGTGCGACTCGTCGACGGCCGCTTCCCCGGTGTCCAGCCGCAGCGCTTCCCGGAAGGCTTCCAGCCCGGCGTCCGCGTCGGCGAGCGACTGGGTGCGGTCGAAGCGGCGTCCGCGCGCGAGTCCCAGCTCGGACAGGCACTTGCCGAGGGCTGCCGGGTGGTAGCCGGCGAGCAGCGCGCGGGCCTCTTCCAGGACCGCGATCGCCTCGTCGGTGTCGGACGGCGAGCCCGTGCGCCGCGCTCGTGCGGACAGTGCCTCGCCGAGGAGGCTGAGCGGCACCCCCCGCTCGGCGCCCACAGGGGTGGCGCGGACGCTGCGCCGGGCCGTGTCGACCGCGGCGGAGGCGTCGGCGGGGTCGCCGGTGTCCCGGAAGCGGGTCAGCAGGGCCCGGCCCAGGTCGTAGAGGGAGACGGCCGTCGCGGAGGCTTCGTCGCCGGCGTTCTGCGCGGTCCGCTGGAGGAGGTCGACGGACTCCGCGCCGTCGGCTCGTCCGCCCAGGTGCCGGAAGCGGAGGTCCAGGGCCAGGCCGAGGGCCCGGCGGAGCACGTCGCGCTGCCGGCCGGTCGTGGGGACGGCCGCCAGGGCCCGCCGCGCCGCGGCCACGGCGGCGTCCAGGTCGGCCGGTTCCCGGGTGTGTCCGGCCTTGGTCCGCAGGACGCCGCTGAGGTTGGCCAGGTAGCCGCCGTGGGCGGGGTGGCCGGACGGTGAGGCGGCCACGGCGGCCGTGGCCGCGTCCACCGCGGCGTCGAGGTCCGCCGGTTCGCCGAGGCGGAGGAATCTCTGGGCCAGCGCGAGCCCCAGGTGGGACAGGTACAGGGCCCGCTGCGGGTCGTCGGGGGCGGCATGGCGCACGGCGAGCCGTAAGGCTTCGGCCGCGGCCTCCAGATCCGCTGTCCCGGCGTCCTGTTCGTAGCGGAGCATGAGCGCCATGCCCGCGTTGGAGTGGAAGAGCGCCCGGGGCTCCTTCGCGACCCGTACGGATTCGGTGCCGGCGGCGACGGCTTCGTCGAGGTCGGTCCGGGCGCCGCGGGCGGCGTACTTCAGGGCGAGGGAGCCGGAGAGGTTGGCCAGGTACATCGCGCGGTCGGGGTCGTCGGCCGAGGCGTGCTCCACGGCCCGGCGGCCCGTCGCGAGGGCCCGTTCCAGGTCGTCCTCGTTCCCGCGCAGGGTGTAGCGGAACCGCAGCGCGGTACCCAGGTTGGACAGCAGCATCGCGTACCCCGGGTGGGAGGCGGGGACCACCTCCAGGGCGCCGCTCCACAGGGAGATCGCGCCTTCCAGCGCCTCGGGGTCGCCCGCGGCCTGCCAGCGGCCGAACAGCTCCAGGGCGCGGGTCCATGAGGTGTGCAGGTCCCGGGCGGGCGGCAGGTCCGCCGCGGCGACGGTCTCCCGCAGGTCCTCGGGCACCTCTTCCGGGGCGAACTGATGGACCAGCACGAAGAGGGCCAGGGTCAGCTGCGCTTCGGGCCGGGCTTCCTCGGTCGCCGGCCCCTGGACCAGGCACCGCGCGTAGTGCAGGCAGGCCACCCGGTGCACGGCGGGCAGATCGAGGACGTACGGCGTCACCGGGGTACCCGCCGCCGCCTCCGGGACGTGCAGGGCGAGCTCCCGCAGGGCGGTCGCCTCGGCCAGGGCGGACGGGTCCGTCACCGCCTCCCGGTCCCCCTGGTTCCAGAAGGATTCCAGCCGTTCCTCCAGGCGGGCCGTGAGTCTCTCCACCTCGGCCCAGCCGGTGCCGTCGTGCACCATCCGCCCCCCTCATCCGTTCCGTCTCTCCCCCGTGCCATGATGCTCCATCAACTTCTGGCGGGGAGGGGACGGATCGTGGAGACGGCGGAGTTATTGGGGGCGCTGTGCCGGGAATTGCCCGGGCTGCGGGCGGTCGCCGAGGAGACCGGTGAGGGCACCGGCCTGGAGGAGGTCCTGGCGGCGGCGCGGCGCGGGGAACCGGTCGACGGCCGGCTGCGGGAGCTCGGGCTGCTGCGGCTGCTGGAGTCGTGGACGGCCCGCACGGTGACGATGGCGGACAGCCACTCCCCCGCGCCTCCCGGCGGCAGCGGAGGGATCGTCTCCCTGCCCGGCATGGACGGGAGCGGGCACGTGGCGCTCGGCCGCTACCGCTGCCCGGCCGGGGTCTGCCGCCGGCTGGAGCAGCCGCTGCCCGGCGAGGACCAGCCGGTCTGCGCCCTCCACGGCCGGCCGCTGCGGTTCGGCTGACCGGGCGCGAGCGGTGCCGGGAGGAGGTGGGGCGGGGTGAGCACGGTGCTGGCCGAACTGGGCCGCCGGTACCTGGACCGCTGGATGGCCGTGCTGGTCCTTCCGGGGCTGCTCTTCGTGGCGGGCACGGCGGCGGCCGTCCGGCTGGGCCACGCGCGCTGGGCGGACCCCGGCCGTCTGACGGGCCTGCTGGACGCCGGAGGCCCGGTCACCGGCCGTCCGGCCTCGGTCTGGGTGGCGGTGGCCGTGGTGCTGCCGCTGCTCTCGGCGGCGGCCGGGCTCGCCGCCCGGGGTGCCGCCGCGGCCCTGGGGCGCCTGTGGTTCGCGCCGTGGCCCCGCGGTCTGCGGCGCCTCGCGCGGTGGCGTACCGCGGCCCGTGCGGCGCGGTGGGCGGCGGCCGAGGCGGCGTACCGGGCCGAGCTGACCGCCGCGGGGGCCCGGGCGCCGGCCGGCGCCCGGGCCCGGCTCGACGCCCAGGCGGCCCGGCGCAACGGTGTCGCCCTGGGGCCGCCGGCCC
>NZ_JBEYZW010000119.1:0-19225 GCF_040646215.1 Streptomyces sp. NPDC046215
TCTCCCGCGTACTGGGCGTACTCGGGTGATGCGACAACGCGGCGAGGTGCCGTGCCGGGCGTCGCGGCCCCGGGCTGATCCGTAAGACACGCCCTGGGCGCCGCACCCGGCGAGGGAACGCTAGAGTGCGGCGCCGCCGCGCCATCGCATTCCGTTGATCTGTCCCGGCTCACAGCCGATGTGGTACCGCACGCGCCGGCCGAGGACGCGGCGCGCGGGCGCGCGGCAGCCCCGGGGACGGCATCCCCGGGCCAGGCGCGCGTACGTCCCCATGGCGGTGGTCAGCCCCGGCCGTGCCGCAGGGCGGGGTGGGCGCCGGCCGCCACGAGGTCGGCCACGGCCGCCTTGGGGTCGCGGCCGGTCACCAGGGACTCGCCGACCAGCACCGCGTCGGCGCCGTCGTTGGCGTAGGCGATGAGGTCGTGCGGGCCGCGGACACCGGACTCGGCGATCTTGACGATGTGGTCCGGGATCTCGGGCGCGACCCGGGCGAAGGTGCCGCGGTCGACCTCAAGGGTCTTGAGGTTGCGGGCATTGACGCCGATGATCCGGGCGCCGGCGTCGACCGCGCGCTGGACCTCTTCCTCGTCGTGCACCTCGACCAGGGGGGTGAGCCCGATGGACTCGGCCCGCTCGATGAGGGAGACGAGGGCCTCCTGCTCCAGCGCGGCGACGATCAGCAGGGCCAGGTCGGCGCCGTAGGCGCGGGCCTCCCACAGCTGGTACGCCGTGACGATGAAGTCCTTGCGGAGGACGGGGATGTCGACCTTGGCGCGGACGGCCTCCAGGTCGGCGAGCGAGCCGCCGAAGCGGCGCTGCTCGGTCAGCACGCTGATGACGGCCGCGCCGCCCGCCTCGTAGTCCGCGGCGAGACCCGCGGGGTCGGCGATGGCGGCGAGCGCGCCCTTGGACGGGCTGGAGCGCTTGACCTCGCAGATCACGCTGACGCCCTCACCGCGGAGGGCGGCGACGCCGTCCTTCGCCTGCGGGGCCTTGGCGGCCCGGTCCTTGAGCTCGTCGAGGGTGACGCGCGCCTGTCGCTCCGCGAGGTCGGCACGGACTCCGTCGATGATCTCGTCGAGCACACTCACGCGAGCGGCCCCCTTCCGGACTCGGATGGTCTGGGCTGGTGTGCGGAAAACTCCACACCAGGCACTGCGATGGTACTTGCCGGAGAGCGAAGGCTTCGCATCCGGTTGACGCCGGTCCCGATCCGTGGACAGTTCTTGGACGCCTTTAAGACACCGTGTGGGCGTTTATGGTCATTCGATGAACATTCCCTGGGGCTCATGGGCATCCATGTGACTCCTGGGGTTGCTACGGCGTGAGCGCCGCCCCGAAGGGCAGGTTCCGCACCACGGTGAAGGCCAGCACGAGCCCGCCCAGGGCCCACCAGTGTGCGGCGCGCAGGGCCGGCCACGGGCGGGCCGCGCCGCCCCGGCCCCGCAGGGCCCTCGCGCACCACACGGCCCACAGGACGGCGAACGCGGCGTAGCCCGTGACGGCGAGGGCGTTCGCGCCGAGCGCGGTGAGCAGATCGCCGTGGGCGAGGGCGTGGACGCCGCGCAGCCCGCCGCAGCCGGGGCAGTACACGCCCGTGCGGCTCAGCAGCGGGCAGGCGGGGTAGTGGCCGGGCTGGTTGGGGTCGACGCCGGCGATGTAGGCGAAGGCGGCCGCCAGGGCCCCGGCGACGCCCAGCGGGGCGGCCAGGCGGCGCGCCGCGCGCCCGGGCAGCGGGTTGTCGTTCCCAGCGGCCCCCGGCGGGCCGTCGGCGCAGTCCCTCACACCGGCCAGTCTCCGCCCAAGCGCACGAAGGCGCAGCTCAGGGACCTGTACGTTCGGCCGTACGGGCCCTGGCCGCGCCTTGGCGGGGGTGGGAGCTCGGTCAGCCCTGGGGCTGGACCTTCGCCTTGGACCCACCCTTGGGGGCCTGGCCGAGGCCCATCATCCGCATGATGCCGCCGACGACGCCGCCCAGGGCGATCACGACGAAACCGGCCCAGAACCCGACCGGCTTGGCGGCCACCATGAACGCACCGGAGATGCAGAAGCCGATGAAGGCGATGGTGACACCGGTCCAGGCGGCCGGGGTGTGTCCGTGGCTGCTACCCGCCATGACTATGACTCCTCGTTGCTGTGGCGCGCCCGCGGGCGCGGAGAACGCTCATGGTCATTGTCCCCGACGGCCGGGGCTGCCTTGAGCTGGGGTGGGGCGTGTCTGTCACCGGCGGGCGTCGCCGGTGGGGTCCTCACCGCGGTCGAGGGCCTTCCACAGCTCCTCGGGGCGGTCGGGGTCGGGTGCGGCGGCGCGGGCGCGGCGCGGGCGCGGGGTGCCGTCCCGCTCGTACCGGCTGGACATCGCGGGCCAGTGGCGGCCGTGGCGCAGGGCGAGCAGCCCGGCGATCAGGATCAGCACGCCGCCGGCCAGGGCCACCCACGGCCAGGCGGTGTGGGTGACGTTCTCGATGGCCGCGCTGGTGAGGCCGTTGGCCTTGGCGGCCTTCTCGTCCAGCGCCGCGGTGTCGGTGGCGCCGGTGACCGCGGCGGCGACGATCCCGGCGCCGCACAGGGCCAGGGCCCCGGCGACGACGGTGCGCCAGACGCCGCGGACCGCGAAGACGGCGACGAGCGTGGCGAGGGCGACGATGGCCAGGGCGCCGGGCAGGCCGGTGACGTCCTGCCCGCTGGCCTGCTTGGTGATGACGCTCCGGGCGGCGGTCGTCGTGCCCTCGGCCCAGGTCCGGCCGCCGGAGAGCAGGACGAGCGCGGCGCCCGCGGCGCCGGACAGCAGGGCGACGCCGACGCTGCGCCGCCTGCCGCCGCCGGTGCGGGGGGCGGGCTCGACGTGGGGACGGGGGTGGGGTACGGCTGCGCTCACGGTTACCACTATCCCTCGTGTGTCTCGTGCGGGCGCCCGGGGGTCCCCCGTGGTGCCGGCGGGCGCCCGCGGACGGTCATGCCGGGGGCGTGAGGCGGTTCGCGGAGTGCACGGCCCGCAGGACGGCGGCGGCCTTGTTGCGGCACTCGGCGTCCTCGGCCGCCGGGTCGGAGTCGGCGACGACGCCGGCGCCGGCCTGGACGTAGGCGGTCCCGTCGCGCAGCACGGCGGTGCGGATCGCGATGGCGGTGTCGGAGTCGCCCGCGAAGTCGAGGTAGCCGACGCAGCCGCCGTAGAGGCCGCGGCGGGTGGGCTCCAGCTCCTCGATGATCTGCATGGCGCGGGGCTTGGGCGCGCCGGAGAGGGTGCCCGCGGGGAAGCAGGCGGTCAGGACGTCGAAGGCGGTGCGCCCGGGGGCGAGCCGGCCGGTGACGGTGGAGACGATGTGCATGACGTGGCTGTAGCGCTCGACCGACATGAAGTCGACGACCTCGACGCTGCCGGGCTCGCAGACCCGGCCGAGGTCGTTGCGGCCGAGGTCGACGAGCATGAGGTGCTCGGCGCGCTCCTTGGGGTCGGCCATGAGCTCGTCGGCGAGCGCGGCGTCCGCCTGGGGGGTGGCGCCGCGCGGGCGGGTGCCGGCGATGGGGTGCACCATGGCGTGCCCGTCCTCGACCTTGACCAGCGCCTCGGGGCTGGAGCCGACGACGTCGAAGGCCCCTCCCTCGCCGTGGGGGAAGCGGAAGAGGTACATGTACGGGCTGGGGTTGGTCGCCCGCAGCACGCGGTAGACGTCCAGCGCGGAGGCGGTGCAGGGGGTCTCGAAGCGCTGGGAGGGCACGACCTGGAACGCCTCGCCCGCGCGGATGCGCTCCTTGATGTCGTCGACGGCCGCCATGTACTCCTCGCCGCCCCAGCGGGCGGTGTACTCGGGGAGTTCGGAGGCCGGCAGGGAGGTGGGGGCGGTGGGCGCGGGCCGGTGCAGGTCGGCGGCCATCGCGTCGAGGCGGGCGACGGCGTCGGCGTACGCCTCGTCGATGCCCGTGGCGAGGTCGTTGTGGTTGATCGCGTTGGCGATCAGCAGGACGGTGCCGTTCCAGTGGTCGAGGACGGCGAGGTCCGAGGTGAGGAGCATGGTCAGCTCGGGCAGGCCGAGGGTGTCCTCGCCGTGCTCGCCGATCTTCTCCAGGCGGCGGACGATGTCGTAGCCGAGGTAACCCACCATGCCGCCGGTGAACGGCGGGAGGCCGTCGCCCTCTATGAGGTCGCGGGGGGTGTGCAGGGTCGCGACGGTGGCGCGCAGCGTCTCCAGCGGGTCGCCGCCGGTGGGGACGCCGACGGGCGGGGTGCCCAGCCAGTGCGTCTCGCCGCCCCGCACCGTGAGGGTGGCGGCGCTGCGGACGCCGATGAAGGAGTAGCGGGACCAGGTACGGCCGTTCTCGGCGGACTCCAGCAGGAAGGTGCCGGGTCGCTCGGCGGCGAGCTTGCGGTAGAGGCCGACGGGGGTGTCCCCGTCGGCGAGAAATCGCCGGGTGACCGGGATGACCCGGCGGTCCTTCGCGAGCGTACGAAAGGTTTCGGCGTCGGGGGCGATGTCACCCGAGGTCGTGGCAGCCATGGGAGCGGAGCCTACTGGCCGAGGGGGAGGACGTCGGCATCGAAGCAGGTGCGGTCGCCGGTGTGGCAGGCGGCTCCGACCTGGTCGACCTTGACCAGCAGGGTGTCCCCGTCGCAGTCGAGGGCCACGGACTTGACGTGCTGGAAGTGGCCGGAAGTATCCCCCTTGACCCAGTACTCCCGGCGGCTGCGGCTCCAGTAGGTGCAGCGGCCGGTGGTGAGGGTGCGGTGGAGCGCCTCGTCGTCCATCCAGCCGAGCATGAGCACCTCGCCGGTGTCGTACTGCTGGGCGATGGCGGGGACCAGGCCGTCGGCGGTGCGCTTGAGGCGGGCGGCGACATCGGGGGCGAGGCCACCGGCGCCCGGGGCGGGCTCCGGGGCGGGAGAGGCGGGAGGGTTGGTGCCGGTCATGTCCTCCATTCTGCCGTCACCGGCGGGCATTCAGGCGCCTGCGGCAGCCCCTGTCTTGATAACGGCCCTGTTCAAGGCCCTGATCCCGCTGGTGGGCGGGGCGTCGGCCGCCGCGCGGCCCGTGGCGTTGACCGGAGCCCGCCGCAGCCGGTGTCAGTGCCGTACGGCATGCTTCGCCCATGACCTCTCCGCCGCCGCAGCAGCCCCCGCAACCGCCTCGTGACAGTGGTGGGTTCGGCCCGCCGGCGTTCGGCCCTCCGGGCGGCCTGCCCGCGCAGCCGCCCGCCCAGCCCCCGGCCCAGCCTTACGGCCAGCCCTATGGGCAGCCGCAGGGCCAGCAGGGGTTCGGCGGACCGCAAGGTTTCGGCCACCCGAACCCGCAGGGCCAGCCGTACGGGCAGCCCTACGGGCAGCAGTTCCCGCCGCCGGTTCCGCCGCCCTCGGGCGGCAGCGGCGCGAAGGTCGCCGTGATCGTGGTCGCGGCCGTCCTGGTGGCCGGCCTGATCGTCGGCGGCATCGTGCTGGCCGCGAAGGGCGGTGACGACGAGAAGACGTCCGCGAAGCCCAAGGGCTCCCCGAGCCCGGCGGTGTCCGTCCCGGCCGTGCCGGGCCCGGAGACGGCCGCCCCCGGCACGGGCACCGACCCGTCGCGCCCCGGCGCCTCGGCCGCCCCGTCGCCTTCCCTGGACATCCCCGGCCGGGTGCCGTACGTGGCGCTCAAGCCCGGCGAGTGCTTCGACCACCCGAGCATGACCAGCGGCATCACCTCGGTGAAGAAGAAGTCGTGCGACGGCTCGCACGACGGTGAGGTGATCGCCAACGAGACGCTGACCGGCACCTTCAGCACGGAGCAGGAGATCCAGGACAAGGCCCGGGCCCTGTGCAAGGACGGCACGGAGAAGCGGGTGCGCTCCATAGGCGACGGCAAGCTGTACTACAGCTACGTCCTGTACCCGAGCCGGGTCACGTACAGCAACGGCAAGGACCAGGTGGCCTGCACGGTCACCCGGAGCATGTCGAAGGACGGCACCAAGCTGACCGCGCCGCTGCCGGAGTGACGCCGGCGGCCGCCGGGGGCTGGCGCGGCGCCGTGGCACGAGCGGGGCGCCGGTCGTAGGGTGGCGGCATGTCGACCCACGCACAGCGCGAACGCCTGCTCTTCGCCGACCTGTTGGAGACGGTGGGCCCGAACGCCCCGACGCTCTGCGACGGCTGGAAGGCCCGTGACCTCGCGGCGCACGCCGTGGTGCGCGAGCGCCGCTCCGACGCCGCCGCCGGGATCGTGCTCAAGGCACTGGCCCCCCGTCTGGAACGGGTCCAGGCCGAGTACGCGGCGAAGCCGTACGAGGAGCTGATCCAGCTCATCCGCACCGGCCCGCCACGCCTGTCGCCGTACGCCCTCAAGCAGGTCGACGAGGCGGCCAACACGGTCGAGTTCTTCGTGCACACCGAGGACGTGCGCCGCGCCCAGCCGGAGTGGACGCCCAGGGAGCCGGACCCGGTGTTCGCCGACGCCCTGTGGGCGCGGCTGGAGCGGGTGGCGCGGATGCTGGGCCGCAGGTCACCGGTGGGGCTGGTGCTGCGCCTGCCCGACGGCAGGACGGCGGTGGCGCACCGGGGCACCCCGGTGGTGACGGTGACCGGAGGCGCGGGCGAGCTGACGCTGTTCGCGTTCGGCCGCCAGTCCAGCGCCCGCGTCGAGCTGGACGGGGACGAGAACGCGGTGGCCAAGCTGCGCGAGGCGAAGCTCGGCCTGTGAGGAACGCCAAGCTCGCCCAAGCGCCGGACGGGCTGATTTCAAGCCCGTCCGGCGCTTGAGGACAAGGCACAGCAGCCCGCCCGGCGCCTGAGGGCAAGGCACAGCAGCCCGTCCGACGTTTGAGGACAAAACACAGCAGCCCGTCCGGCGCCCGAGGACACCTTCGCCGCGCGGAGGCGCACCTCCGCGCGGCGGAGGTGCGCAGGACCGGGCGGCAAGCCCTACCGCACCGGGTGCCCGGCGCCGCGCAGCGACTCCTTGACGTCGCCGATGCGCAGGTCGCCGAAGTGGAAGACGGACGCGGCCAGCACCGCGTCGGCGCCCGCCTCGATCGCCGGGGCGAAGTGTTCCAGCCGCCCGGCGCCGCCGCTGGCGATGACGGGGACCGTCACCTGCCCGCGCACGGCCCGGATCAGCTCGGTGTCGTAGCCGTCCTTGGTGCCGTCGGCGTCCATGGAGTTGAGCAGGATCTCGCCGGCGCCCAGCTCGGCCGCGCGGTGCGCCCACTCCACGGCGTCCAGGCCGGTGCCGCGGCGGCCGCCGTGCGTGGTGACCTCGAAGGAACCCGTCGCGGTGCGCCGGGCGTCGACGGAGAGCACCAGGACCTGGCGGCCGAACCGCTCGGCGATCTCCTGGATCAGCTCGGGCCGCTCGATGGCGGCGGTGTTGACCCCGACCTTGTCGGCGCCGGCGCGCAGCAGCTTGTCGACGTCGCCGGCGGTGCGGACGCCGCCGCCGACGGTCAGCGGGATGAAGACCTGCTCGGCCGTGCGGCGCACGACGTCGTAGGTGGTCTCGCGGTCGCCGGAGGAGGCGGTGATGTCGAGGAAGGTGAGCTCGTCGGCGCCCTCCTCCCCGTAGACCTTGGCCATTTCCACGGGGTCGCCCGCGTCGCGCAGGTTCTGGAAGTTGACGCCCTTGACGACCCGGCCGTTGTCCACGTCCAGGCAGGGGATGACTCGGACCGCCAGGGTCATGTATTCGTTGCTCCTCGGTACGCTTCTACTTCTACTTCGACCAGCACCCGTGAGTCGACGAAGCCGGAGACGACGACCAGGGTCGCCGCGGGCCGTACCGCGTCGAAGAGCTCTTTGTGGGCGCGGCCGACCGCGTCCACGTCACGCGCGTGGGTCAGGTACATCCGGGTGCGGATGACGGAGTCGGCGCCGAGGCCGAACTCCTCCAGGGCGCCCAGGGCGTTGCGGAACGCGGCGAGCGCCTGCTCGTACGGGTCGCCCTCGCCGAGCAGGACGCCGTCGACGAGCGGCATGATGCCGGCGACGTGGACGCGGTCCCCCGCCGCCACGGCGCGTGCGAAGCCGATCGTCTCCTCCCAGGAGCTGTCTGACTGTACGCGCCGCGGGGCAGGGGTGTGGGTCATACGGATACAGCCTCCAGGGCCTCTTCCAAGGTGAACGCCTTGGCGTAGAGGGCCTTGCCCACGATGGCGCCTTCGACACCCTCCGGTACCAGGGTCGCGATCGCCCGCAGATCGTCAAGGGAGGAGACGCCGCCGGAGGCGACGACCGGCCGGTCGGTGGCCGCGCAGACGTTCTTCAGCAGTTCCAGGTTGGGGCCCTGGAGGGTGCCGTCCTTGGCGATGTCGGTGACGACGTAGCGGGCGCAGCCCTCGGAGTCCAGGCGGGCGAGGGTCTCGTAGAGGTCGCCGCCGTCGCGGGTCCAGCCGCGGCCGCGGAGGGTGGTGCCGCGGACGTCGAGGCCGACGGCGATCTTGTCGCCGTGCTCGGAGATGACCTTGGCGACCCATTCGGGGGTCTCCAGGGCGGCGGTGCCGAGGTTGAGGCGGGTGCAGCCGGTGGCGAGGGCGGCGGTCAGCGAGGCGTCGTCGCGGATGCCGCCGGAGAGCTCGACCTTGATGTCCATGGAGCGGACGACCTCGGCGATCTGCGCCCGGTTGTCGCCGGTGCCGAAGGCCGCGTCGAGGTCGACCAGGTGCAGCCACTCGGCGCCCGCGCGCTGCCAGGCCAGGGCGGCGGACAGCGGGTCGCCGTAGGAGGTCTCGGAGCCGGACTCGCCGTGGACGAGGCGGACGGCCTGGCCGTCGCGGACGTCGACGGCGGGGAGGAGTTCGAGCTTCGGCATCACGGTGCTCACAGGGTCTCGATCCAGTTGGTCAGCAGCTGGGCGCCGGCGTCGCCGGACTTCTCGGGGTGGAACTGGGTGGCGCACAGGGGCCCGTTCTCGACGGCGGCGATGAACGGCTCGCCGTGCGTGGCCCAGGTGACCTGGGGGGGCCGGATGTGGTCGGCGGTGATCTCGAAGCCCCACTCGCGCACGGCGTAGGAGTGCACGAAGTAGTAGCGGCTGTCGGCGTCGAGGCCGGCGAAGAGCCGGGAGCCGTCGGCGGGGGTGACGGTGTTCCATCCCATGTGGGGGACGACGGGCGCCTTGAGGGGCTCGACCGTGCCGGGCCACTCGTCGAGGCCCTCGGTCTCCACGCCGTGCTCGATGCCCCGCTCGAAGAGGATCTGCATGCCCACGCAGATGCCCATGACGGGGCGGCCGCCGGAGAGGCGGCGGCCGACGATCCAGTCGCCGCGCGCGGCCCGCAGGCCCTTCATGCACGCCTCGAAGGCGCCGACGCCGGGGACGAGGAGGCCGTCGGCGGTCATGGCCTTGTCGTAGTCGCCGGTGATCTCGACGTCGGCGCCGACGTGGGCGAGGGCCCGCTCGGCGGAGCGGACGTTGCCGAATCCGTAGTCGAAGACGACGACCTTCTTGCGGCTGCCGCTCATTCCCAGACCCCCTGGATCCGCATCACACCGGCGACGAGGCACATCACCGAGGCGATGCCGAGCAGCACGATCACGCCCTTGGGCAGGCCCTGCTTCCAGAAGGAGATGACTCCGCCGATCAGGAACAGCCCCACGACGATCAGAACAGTGGAGAGCCCTGTCACAGCGCGCCCTTCGTAGACGGGAGGATTCCGGCGGCGCGGGTGTCGCGCTCGCTGGCGTAGCGCAGCGCCCGGGCGAGGGCCTTGAACTGGCACTCGACGATGTGGTGGGCGTTGCGGCCGTAGGGGACGTGGACGTGCAGGGCGATCTGCGCCTGCGCGACGAAGGACTCCAGGATGTGCCGGGTCATCGTCGTGTCGTACGTGCCGATCATCGGCGCCATGTTCTCGGGCTCGGTGTGCACGAGGTAGGGGCGTCCGGAGAGGTCGACGGTGACCTGGGCGAGGGACTCGTCCAGGGGGACCGTGCAGTTGCCGAAGCGGTAGATCCCCACCTTGTCGCCGAGCGCCTGCTTGAAGGCGGCGCCGAGCGCGAGGGCGGTGTCCTCGATGGTGTGGTGGGTGTCGATGTGCAGGTCGCCGTCGGTCTTGACGGTGAGGTCGAAGAGCCCGTGCCGGCCGAGCTGGTCCAGCATGTGGTCGTAGAAGCCGACCCCGGTCGACACGTCGACCTGTCCGGTGCCGTCGAGGTCTATCTCGACGAGGACGGACGTCTCCTTGGTGGTGCGCTCTACGCGGCCCACGCGGTTCATCGGTTGGTCTCCTTGCGAATGTGCCGCTGACGACCTGCGGCCCGAACGACGGGGGTCCGGCCGGGGGTCCGGGGGTCGCCCCCGGACCAGCACAGCACGCGGCCCACGCGGTTCATCGGTTGGTCTCCTTGCGAATGTGCCGCTGACGACCCGCGGCCCGAACGACGGGGGTCCGGCCGGGGGTCCGGGGGTCGCCCCCGGACCAGCACAGCACGCGGCCCACGCAGTTCATCGGTTGGTCTCCTTGATCAGGGCGCGCACCGCGTCGAGGAACGCGTCGTTCTCCGCCGGGGTGCCGGCGGTGACCCGCAGCCACCCCGGTACGCCGTTGTCCCGCACCAGGACACCCTGGTCGAGGATGGCCTGCCACGCGGCGTGGCTGTCGTCGAAGCGGCCGAACTGGACGAAGTTGGCGTCGGAGTCCGTCACCTCGCAGCCCATGGCGCGCAGCTCGGTGACGATGCGGTCGCGCTCGCCCTTGAGCTGCTCGACGTAGGTGAGCAGCGTATCCGTGTGCTCCAGGGCCGCGAGCGCGGTGGCCTGGGTGACGGAGGACAGGTGGTACGGCAGGCGGACCAGCTGCACCGCATCGACGACCGCGGGGTGCGCGGCCAGGTAGCCCAGGCGCAGGCCGGCCGCGCCGAACGCCTTGGACATGGTGCGGGAGACAACGAGGTTGGCGCGGCCCTCGATGAGCGGCAGCAGGGAGGGGCGGTGGCTGAACTCGCCGTACGCCTCGTCCACGACCACGAGCGCCCCGGCGGTGTCCGCGCGGGCGGCCTGCGCGGCGTCGTACAGCCGCAGGACGGTGTCGGCGTCGACGGCCGTGCCGGTGGGGTTGTTCGGCGAGCAGACGAAGACCACGTCGGGCCGGTGCTCGGCGATGGCCGCCAGGGCGGCGTCGACGTCGATGGTGAAGTCCGCGCGCCGGGGGCCGGCGAGCCAGCCGGTGCCGGTGCCGCGGGAGATCAGGGCGTGCATCGAGTACGAGGGCTCGAAGCCGATCGCGGTGCGGCCGGGCCCGCCGAAGGTTTGCAGCAACTGCTGGATGATTTCGTTGGAGCCGTTGGCCGCCCACACCTGGGCGGTGGTGACGTGGTGCCCGGCGGTGCGGGTGAGGTAGGCCGCCAGCTCGGTGCGGAGCTCGATCGCGTCCCGGTCGGGGTAGCGGTTGAGGCGGCGGGCGGCCTCGGCGACCCGTTCGGCGATCCGGGCCACGAGGGACTCGGGCAGCGGGTAGGGGTTCTCGTTGGTGTTCAGGCGTACGGGCACGTCGAGCTGCGGCGCGCCGTAGGGGGACTTGCCGCGCAGCTCGTCCCTGATGGGCAGGTCGTCGATGCCGGTCACTTACTTCGGCACCTTCCAGTCGAACCGCGCCTTGAGCGCGGCGCCGTGGGCGGGCAGGTCCTCGGCCTCGGCGAGGGTGACCACGTGGTGGGTGACCTCGGCGAGCGCGTCGCGCGTGTAGTCCACGACGTGGATGCCGCGCAGGAAGGACTGGACGGACAGGCCGGAGGAGTGACACGCGCAGCCACCGGTGGGCAGGACGTGGTTGGAGCCGGCGCAGTAGTCGCCGAGGGAGACCGGGGCGTACGGGCCGACGAAGATCGCTCCGGCGTTGCGGACGCGGGCGGCGACCTCGGCGGCGTTCTCGGTCTGGATCTCCAGGTGCTCGGCGGCGTAGGCGTCCACGACGGCGAGGCCCTGGTCGAGGTCGTCGACGAGGACGATGCCGGACTGCCGGCCGGCCAGGGCGGCGGTGATCCGCTCCTGGTGGCGGGTGACGGCGACCTGCGCCTTCAGCTCGGCCTCGACGGCCTCGGCGAGCGCCTCGGAGGGCGTGACGAGGACGGCGGCGGCCAGCGTGTCGTGCTCGGCCTGGCTGATCAGGTCGGAGGCGACGTGCGCCGGGTCGGCGGTGTCGTCGGCGAGGATCGCGATCTCGGTCGGGCCGGCCTCGGCGTCGATGCCGATCCGGCCCTTGAGCAGGCGCTTGGCGGCGGCGACCCAGATGTTGCCGGGGCCGGTGACCAGCTGGGTGGGGCGGCACTCGTCGGTGCCGTAGGCGAACATGGCGATCGCCTGGGCGCCGCCGGCGGCGTAGACCTCGTCGACGCCGAGCAGGGCGCAGGCGGCGAGGATGGTGGGGTGCGGCAGGCCGCCGAAGTCCTTTTGCGGGGGCGAGGAGACGGCGAGCGAGGAGACGCCGGCCTCCTGGGCGGGCACCACGTTCATCACGACGGACGAGGGGTAGACGGCGTTGCCGCCGGGCACGTACAGCCCGACGCGCTCGACCGGGACCCAGCGCTCGGTGACCGTGCCGCCGGGCACGACCTTGACGGTCTTGTCGGTGCGCCGCTGCTCGCGGTGGACGAGCCGGGCGCGGCGGATGGACTCCTCCAGCGCGGCGCGTACGGCCGGATCCAGCCGCTCCAGGGCGCCGGTGATCTCCTCGGGGGCGACGCGCACCCGGTCGATCGTGACGCCGTCGAACCGCTCCGCGTAGTCGATCAAGGCCGCGGTGCCACGATGATGCACGTCCTCGCAGATGGGCCGCACCTTTTCCAGGGCGGCCTCGACGTCGAGTTCGGCTCGGGGCAGCAGGTCGCGGTCGACGCCCGAGGCGGCACCGCGCAGATCGATTCGGGAGATCACAGAACCAATTGTCTCAGACCCGTCCCGCCACTCGGCTTTCCGTACCAAGCAGTGATACGCGTCGGGTGACACCAACCCAATGTCACTATCAGTGTTCAATCGGACACGCAAGGGGCATCACCAAGGTACTGAGTGATAAGCGTGACGGGAGGGGGCACGGTCCGTGACCGAACCGCACGACGGCGAGCCCCCCGCCGGGCTGGACCTCACCCCCGCCGAGCGGGGCATGTGGGAGGCGTTCCGCACCGGCAGCACCCACGATCTGCGCACCCCCTTCTCCGAGCGGAACGACCCCGCCAGCTCGCACTCCTGGGGGCCGGAGCGCTGTGTGCGGGCGCAGGTCGTCGCGCTGCTCCTGCTGGACGGGCCGCCCGCCGTGCCGGGCCGGGTCTCGGCCCTGAAGCTCAACGGCGTGCGGATCACCGGCACCCTCGACCTGTCGGGCGGCACGGTCGTCCCGTACGTGGAGCTGCAGAACTGCCGCTTCGACCACCAGGTGCTGCTGCCGGAGAGCCAGTTCACCACCCTGCGGCTGGTCGGCTGTGCCATCCCCCGGCTGGAGGCCGCCCGGCTGCGGACCGACGGCGATCTGCACCTGCCCCGGTGTGTCGTGCAGAACGGCATCCGCCTGACCGACGCGCAGATCGGCACGGACCTCCTGCTGAACCAGCTGGTGGTGCGCAGGGACCGCCGGGGCCTGTCCATAGCGGCCGACGGGATGACCGTCGGGCAGGACCTCCAGGCCGAGATGATGCGCTCCTACGGTGAGCTGAGCATGCGCGGCGCGCAGATAGGCGTCTCCCTCAGCCTGCGCGGCTCTACCCTGAGCAACCCCTTCGGGCGGCGCGCGCTCAACGCCCCGCAGCTGACGGTCGAGCGCACCTTGTACCTGACGGCGGCCGGGATCAGCGGCTCCGCCACGGCGGGCGGCGCCACTCCCCCGTACGGCATCGGCAAC
The DNA here is from genome assembly GCF_040646215.1 of Streptomyces sp. NPDC046215. NCBI lineage: Bacteria > Bacillati > Actinomycetota > Actinomycetes > Kitasatosporales > Streptomycetaceae > Streptomyces > Streptomyces sp. NPDC046215. The sequence continues at coordinate 13,789 of NZ_JBEYZW010000119.1, forward strand.
ACCCCCGAGCACGGCACCCGCCTACAGCGCTTCGAGTGCCAGGGCGGGATGCGGCTGGACGACGGCCGGTTCGGCGACGCCGTCGACTTCAGCCAGGCCCGGCTGGTGCTGGAGACGGGCCAGGAGGTGTCGCTGCGCCGCATCCAGACGCCCGAGCTGCGCTTCCTCGGGGAGTGGGCGCAGCGGGGGCGGGTCGTGCTGTCCGGGGCGCGGGTGGTCAATCTCGTGGACCGGGCGGAGAGCTGGCCGGGGCCCGGGGGGCTGGTGATGGCCGGGTTCTTCTACGAGAACCTGATACCGCTCGGCCATTTCCCGCTCGACCTGCGGCTGGAGTGGGTGGCGGCGGCCACGCCCGAGTACGCGCCGGAGCCGTACGAGCGGCTGGCGGGCGCCCTGCGCGACAGCGGCGAGGACGCCGAGGCCCGAAAGGTGCTGCTGGCCAAGCAACGCCGGCGCCGCGAGACGCTGCCGCCGGCGGCCAAGGCGTGGGGCTACCTCCAGGACTGGACGGTGGCGTACGGCTACCGCCCCGGGCGGGCGGCGGTGTGGATGGCGGTGCTGTGGGCGGCGGCGGCGGTCTATTTCACCTACCGCCCGGTGCCGCCGATCAAGGAGGGCGAGGGCCCGGCGTGGAGCCCGGGCCTGTACGCGCTGGACCTCCTGGTCCCGGTGGTGGACCTGGGCCACGGCACGGCGTGGCGCCCGACGGGCGCGGCGCAGTGGGTGGTGACGGCCCTGATCCTGCTGGGCTGGGTCCTGGCGACGACGGTGGCGGCGGGCGCGTCCCGCATGCTGCGCAGGCAGTGACGCTTCACGGCCCGTTGCACCGGGGCCCACCAGCCCGTCCGACGCCTGAGGACAGCGCCGCAGGCGCTGCGAGGCACCGCCCAACCGGCACCCGGGACACCACCCGGCAGACCCACCCACCAGCCCGCCCGGCGCTTGAGGACAGCGCCGCGTGCGCGAGGGCGGCCACGCCCGGAAAGGCGCTGAGGCCAAGCGCCCCGACAAGCCGGCCGCCCAGGCCATTAGGCTTACCGGCTGTGACCACCGCGCGCCTTCCGATCTTCCCGCTGAACTCGGTGCTGTTCCCGGGCCTCGTCCTGCCCCTGAACGTGTTCGAGCAGCGGTACCGCGCGCTGATGCGCGACCTCGCCGCGCTGCCGGAGGACGAGCCGCGCCGGTTCGGCGTGGTGGCCATCCGCGACGGCCACGAGGTGGCGCCGACCGCGCCCGGGCTCCCCGCGGGGTCCCGGCCGGAGCCCGGCCCGGCGTCCGGCTTCGGCCCGGACCCGATGCGGGCCTTCTACACCGTCGGCTGCACCGCGGAGGCGGCCACGATCCGTGAGCGGGAGAACGGCACGTTCGAGGTCCTCGCCACCGGCACCACCCGCTTCCGGCTGCTGTCCGTCGACGCGTCCGGCCCCTATCTCGTGGGCGAGGTGGAGGCCGTCGAGGAGAAGCAGGGCGACGAGGCGGGGGCGCTCGCCTCGGGCGTCGTCCGGGCGTTCCGGGCGTACCAGAAGCGGCTGGCCGGGGCGGCGGAGCGGTCGCTGGCCGGGCAGTCGGACCTGCCGGGGGAACCGTCCGTGCTGTCCTACCTGGTCGCGGCCGCGGCGATGCTCGACACCCCGGCCAAGCAGCGGCTGCTGCAGGCGCCCGACACCGCGAGCCGGCTGGCGGAGGAGCTGAAGCTGCTGCGCTCGGAGACCGCGGTGATCGGCAAGCTGCCGTCGCTGCCGGCCGTCGACCTCACGCAACAGCCGACGAACCCCAACTGAGAGAGGGCGACCCCGGTGAAGAAGTCCAGGAAACAGGCGTCGGGGCCGGGGTCCACCCCCGCGATCGTCGCCCTGGAGACGGCGGGGGCCGCCTTCTCCGTCCACGCCTATGAGCACGATCCGGCCGCCGCCTCCTACGGGGAGGAGGCGGCCGAGGCGCTGGGCGTCGACCCGGCGAGGGTCTTCAAGACCCTGGTGGCCGAGGTGGACGGCCGGCTGACCGTCGCCGTGGTACCGGTCTCCGGCTCGCTCGACCTCAAGGCCCTGGCGGCGGCGGTCGGCGGCAAGCGGGCGGCGATGGCGGACCCGGCGGCCGCGGAGCGCACGACCGGGTACGTGCGCGGCGGCATCTCCCCGCTCGGGCAGCGCAAGAAGCTGCCGACGGCGCTGGACGCCTCCGCGCGCTCCCATGCGACCGTCTGTGTCTCCGCGGGCCGCCGCGGTCTGGAGGTCGAGCTCTCCCCCGCTGACCTCGCCTCTCTCACGGATGCGGTGGTGGCGCCGATCGCCCGCGCCTGAGGGGCGCGGAGCGGGGCCGACCGGGGGGATGGACTGTTGGCCGTCGCTGGGCTACCACCGTCATGCGGGCCGCCGTACGCGCGCCCCGCACCGGGAGGGACGCCCATGTCGAAGCGCACCCGCAAGCGCCGCTGGCGCCTGAAGAAGAACAAGGCGAACCACGGCCGGCGCCCGGCCTGACCACATCCCGGGGCTCCCCCAGCTACCGCTGGGGGTGTCCCCAGGAGATGCCCCCGGACGGGCTGATGTGGCTGAGCCCAGCCACCACCAGCCCGTCCGCGGGCACCTCCCAGCGTTAGCTGGGGGAGCTTGAGGACACCGCCGCGCAGCGGTGGTGCACCCCCACCCCCACCCCGCCGGAAGGCGCTAGGTCGCCGACCAGTCAGGGTCGGGCTCCGGGTCGCGGGGGCCGAAGAGGGCCGTCAGGCCGAGGTGGACCGCCATGGCCGCCAGCGGCCAGGCCAGCAGGGCGCCCTTCGCCGCGAGCCTGAGCGGGGCGTCGAAGACCACGCCCTTGCCCGCGGCCTTGGCGGCCGCGACGACGTCGGAGGTCGGGCCGAGCCACACGCCCAGGCGCCAGCCGACCAGTCCGGCCAGCAGGGAGCCGAGCACCAGCCCGCAGACCAGCGGGACGCCGCCGTGGCGCCGGAACCAGAAGACGACGGCGGCGCTCACCACTCCGAAGCCCAGGCCCAGCAGCGCGAACGTGCCGTCGGCGCCGATCGCCTGCTCGCCCTCGGTGTTCTTCAGGTAGACGGCCTTGCCGTCGGAGATCAGGGGGACGCGGGGCGCCAGCCACACCCACAGCAGGCCCAGCAGCACTCCGGCCACCGTCACGGCGACGGCGACCACCGCGGCCTGCCGCAGCTCGGCGCGCGTCTCCGGCGCCTGCTCGGTGCGGGCCGCCGGCCCGTCCGGGTGCCCGTGGGCGTCCTCGGGCAGGGGCGGGTCGTGCGGTGTCAGCGGTGCGGTCACTCCGCCATCGTGCCAGGTGGACGGGGTCTCCCCGGAGGCAGGACCGTCGCCGCGCCGCGTCATCGCACGGCCGCCCGGCGGTACGCCCAGGTGGCGACGGCGAGCGAGATCACGCCGACGGCCGCGCAGACGCCCAGGTCCGCGGCCACCCGCAGCCAGTCGGGTTCGGCGTCGAAGGTCCGCGCGAGCGCCTCGACCCCGTAGGTGGAGGGCAGCAGGTCCCGGGCGTAGGCGACCGGGGCGGGCATGTGGGCGGCGGGGAGCACGCCGAGCAGCAGCGCCGCCGACATGCCCAGCTGGCCGCAGAGCGTCGCCAGCTCCTGCCGGGGCGCGAGCAGTCCCAGCGCGGCGCCGAGCCCGGAGAGGGCCGCGCCGGCGAGCGGGATCACCGCGGCGAGCACCCAGAGGTTTCCCATGGGCAGGTCGAAGAGCACGCTGCCCGCGACGGCCGTGACGGCCGTGCCGGGCACGGTGAACGACGCGTACGCCCCCGCCGCCCCCAGCACCACGGCGGCGGGCGGGACCGGCAGCGTCGCATAGTGGTCGAGGCCGCCGCTCGCGCGCAGCTGCCCGAAGTACTGGGCGAGGAGGTTCAGCGCCACGAAGGCCACGACGAGCACGCTGGAGCCGGCCACGACGGCCCGCGCCTCGTCCCCGCCGTCGACGACGCCCCGCATCAGGATCATGATCCCGACGGACTGGAACGTCGCGACGAACAGCAGCGGGATCCGGGCCACCCGGGCGCGGGACAGCTGCGCCCGGTACACGGCGGCCAGGGCGGGCAGCAGCCGGGCCCTGGGCGCGAGCGGGGCGGCCCCGCCGCCGGACCGGTCCCCGGTCCGGCCCGTGGTCCGGACCTGCGCGGACACCGCCTCTGCGGACACAGCACTCACGCGGCAAGGCTCCTGTTCGGTACGGTCCGGCACCCGGCCGGGCGGCCGCGCACGGCGCGCGGGGTGCGGGCGCTCACCCCTTCACCAGCCCCTCCGTGCGGCCGCCGAGCGCCAGGTAGACGTCCTCCAGGCTCGGCGTGGCGAGCGTGAAGTCGTCCAGGGCGGCGAAGGCGGGGCCGCCGGTCACGGCGGCGACGGCGGCGCGGGCCTCGGCGGGGCGCAGCCGCAGCGTCCAGCGGCGGCCGGACTCGGTGGCGGCGTCGCGCAGGGCGGCGACCTCGGGGACGTGCAGCGGGGGCTCGTCGCGCCAGACGAGCTCGACCCGCACCTCGTCGCCGACGAGCTCCTTGAGCCCTGCGGGGGTGTCGCAGGCGATGATCCGGCCGCGCTCCATGACGGCGACGCGGTCGAGGACGGTCTCGGCCTCGATGACGTTGTGGGTGACGAGCAGCACCGTGGCGCCGTTCTCGGCGCGGCGCCGGTCGACGGCCGCCCAGACGGCGCGGCGGGCCACGGGGTCCATGCCGGCGGTCGGCTCGTCCAGGACGAGGACGGGCCGGTCGCCGACGAGGGTCGCGGCGAAGCAGGCGAGCCGGCGCTGCCCGCCGGAGAGCTTCTTCAGGGGCCGGCCGGCGATGGGGGCCAGGCCGAGCTCGTCGATGACCGCGTCCCGCTCGGCGCGCGCCGTCCGCAGGTCGAGGCCGCGCAGCCGGCCGGTGGTCTCGGCGGCGAGGGCGACGGTCAGCTCGTCGAGCGCCGTGGATTCCTGGCCGAGGTAGCCGACGAGCCGGGAGGCGCGCTCGGGGTGGCGCACGAGGTCGTGGCCGAGCAGGTCGACGGTGCCCTCGTCGGGCCGCAGCAGGCCGGTGAGCTGGCGGACGAGCGTGGACTTGCCGGCGCCGTTGGGGCCGAGCAGGCCGAAGATCTCGCCGTGGCCGATGTCGAGGTCGATGCCGTCGCTGGCCCGCACGGCGGCCGTGCCGGGGGTGCCGCGGCGCCCGCGCGCGGCGGGGTAGGTCTTGACGAGGCCGCGCACGGTGCACACCGTGCCGTCCGCCGCCCGCCCCGGGGAGCCCCGTTCCGCCTGTTTCGCGCCCGTCCTCACGAGCTATGAGGGTACGCGCTTTGCCGCCTGCGGCTTGCTTTGGGGTGGCGCACCACCGCCGCGCGGCGGTGTCCTCGATCGCCGGACGGGCTGATGGGGGGCGGGGGGGGGCGCCCCCACCCCCGCCCGGGGGGGGGGCATCAGCCCCCCGCGGGGGGGCCGGC
>NZ_JBEYZW010000120.1:0-19155 GCF_040646215.1 Streptomyces sp. NPDC046215
CTGAAGGCCCCTGAAGGCCCAGAGCCCCTCACGGTTTGCAGTCTGCTGCTGCGCGCCAACCGGTTTCGGCGAACCGGCGGTTGGCCGCCCGGCCACCCGGCCTTTGCCTGCGGCCTTTGCGCGCGGAAACCCGACGGCCGGGTACCTCCCCAGGTACCCGGCCTGTCGTGCCGTCCGCCGCGCCCCCGTCCCCACGGGGTTGATCAGCCGGTCTGTCCCCGGCCCGGGCCGCTCTCCCGGGCCCGGGGCGCTCAGCGCCCCAGCATTCCGGCCACGGACGACGCTTGTGTGACGACGGCGTCCCAGCCGCCGAAGACGACGGCGAGGAGCACCGCCAGGGGCAGCACCATGGCGGCGGCCACCAGCGGATGGCGGGTGCCGGACGGTGCGGTGGCGAAGGCGTCCGCGGCCCGGTGGCCACGGTCCCGGCCGGCCGTGCGTCCCACGGTGTCCGCCATCGTCCTTCTCCTGCCGTTCGGTGTATCCCACCTGTCCCGCGCTGTCCTGTTGCAGGAGCGGCGGGCGTCTGACCTCGGGGGACGAGTGCTACACCCGCCGCTCGAGAACCACCCTAGGCGCGGGCCGCTCCCCGGTCGTCATGCCCGCGTACCGCTTGCCCGGCCTCCCGGAGGATGAGCGGGCCCGGGGCGGGTACTCCTCTGGTTGGAGACGGGCCGCCCGGACCCCGGGGACTTCCCGGAGGGGGCGCCCGCGCCCCGGACCGTACCGGTAGGGGTGACTTCGCTCACTTCTGTCACCCTGGGGCTCGTCAAGATCATTGCTCTGTGCCCCGCCGGGCCCGCAGCCGTCCCGCTCGTCACGGCCGTCTCCTCCCTCCCCTCGGCCGCTCCGCTCCGCCCGCCCGGTCCGCCCCTGAGCGGCCCAACGTCCCGCGCCTGCCCGCCCCTTGGGCGCGGGCGTCCGCGCCGGTGGCGCGCAACGCGCTCTCCGCGCCGGTGCTTCGGGCCCGCCGCCCGGCCCGGAGAATCCCGTCGCCGACGCATGCGCGGCCTATCAGCGCGCCCGCCCGTCAATCCGTAAGCTGGGCCCCGTCAGACGGACCGGGCAGCGGGGATGAAGATGGCGATGATGCGGCTCCGGCGCGAGGACCCGCGTGTCGTCGGCTCGTTCCGGCTTCACCGCCGGCTGGGCGCAGGCGGCATGGGCGTGGTGTACCTCGGCTCCGACCGGCGTGGACAGCGGGTGGCGCTGAAGGTGATCCGGCCGGATCTGGCGGAGGACCAGGAGTTCCGTTCGCGGTTCGCGCGTGAGGTGTCGGCGGCCCGGCGGATCCGGGGCGGCTGTACGGCGCGGCTGGTGGCCGCGGATCTCGACGCGGACCGGCCGTGGTTCGCGACCCAGTACGTGCCCGGGCCCTCGCTGCACGACAAGGTGAACGAGGAGGGGCCGCTGTCGGCGGCTCAGACCGCGTCCATCGGGGCGGCGTTGGCCGAGGGGCTGCTCGCCGTGCACGACGCGGGGGTGGTCCACCGCGACCTCAAGCCGTCGAACATCCTGCTGTCCCCCAAGGGCCCCCGCATCATCGACTTCGGCATCGCGTGGGCGACCGGTGCCAGCACCCTGACGCACGTCGGCACGGCCGTCGGATCGCCGGGCTTCCTCGCGCCCGAACAGGTGCGCGGCGCGGCGGTGACCCCGGGGACGGACGTCTTCGCCCTGGGGGCCACGCTCGCCTACGCCTCGACGGCGGACTCGCCCTTCGGGCAGGGCAGTTCGGAGGTCATGCTCTATCGCGTCGTGCACGAGGAGCCGCAGCTGATGGCCGTGCCGGACGCGCTGGCGCCGCTGGTGCACGCCTGTCTGGCGAAGGATCCCGAGGAGCGGCCGAGCACGCTGCAGCTGTCGCTGCGGCTGAAGGAGATCGCGGCGCGGGAGGCGCACGGGCTGCCGGACAGCCGGGGCCCGGTCCGGCGGGAGCCCGACCGCCCGTCGGGCCGGCGGGCCTCGGAGTACGCGGATCAGCGCACCGAGCGGCGTACGGTGCAGGCCCCGGCTCCCCGCCCGCAGGGCCCGTCCCGCCCGGCCGACCAGGGGCGGCCGGCGGTGCCGCGGCCCGCCCGGCGCCCGGGTGGCGCGGCGCGCAAGGGCGCCCGCCCGGGGGCTCGTCCGGGGACCGGCGCCCGGCGCCCGGGGCCGGACCGGCGGCTGATGCGGCAGCGGCTGACCGTGTTCGTCGTGGTGACGCTGCTGGTCGCGCTGGGCATCGCGGTGGCCCAGGGCTGCCAGGGCCCGGCCAGCAGCATGGGAGAGCTTCCCCGGGTACCGGCGGTGTCTCAGAGCGGTGGGGCGGCCGGCGCGCCGCCGGGTGGTTCCTGAGCGGGTCCGCCCTTGCCGCCCGCGGTTGCGTTTTGCCGCCCTGCGGCGGCGAGCGCCCTGCGGGCGCGTCCTCAATCTCCCCCAGCTAACGCTGGGAGGTGCCCCCAGACGGGCTGATTCGGCTGAGCTCAGCCGATGTCAACCCGTCTGTCACGTCGGTCGGGGTCAGCCCGTCGGCCGACCCGTCGCTACCGCGTAGAACGCCACGGCCGCCGCCGCGCCCACGTTGAGGGAGTCGACCCCCAGGGCCATCGGGATCCGGACCCATTCGTCGGCCGCCCGCAGCGCACGGGCCGAGAGGCCCTCGCCTTCCGCGCCCAGCATCAGCGCGACCCGGTCCAGGCGATGCGGCGCGGCCTCGTCGAAGGAGGTGGCCTTCTCGTCCGGGGTGAGGGCCAGGATGCGGAAGCCCGCCTCCCGGACGGTCTCCAGGTCGCGGGGCCAGGTCTCCAGGCGCGCGTAGGGCACGGAGAAGACGGCGCCCATGGAGACCTTCACCGACCGCCGGTACAGGGGGTCGGCGCAGTCCGGGGAGAGCAGGACCGCGTCCATGCCCAGGGCGGCCGCGCTGCGGAAGATCGCCCCGATGTTGGTGTGGTCGTTGACCTTCTCCATCACGGCGACGCGGCGGGCGTCGCGCAGCAGGTCCGCGGGGGCCGGCAGGGGCTTGCGCTGCATGGAGGCGAGGGCGCCGCGGTGGACGTGATAGCCCGTCACCCGCTCGGCAAGTTCGGGGCTCACCGCGTAGACCGGGGCGGGGACCTCGTCGATGACGTCGCGCATGGTGTCCACCCACTTGGCCGACAGCAGCATCGAGCGCATGTCGTACCCCGCGTGGCGGGCGCGCCGGATGACCTTCTCGCCCTCGGCGATGAAGAGGCCCTCGGCCGGCTCGCGGCGGCGGCGCAACTCCACGTCGGTCAGGCCGGTGTAGTCGTGCAGGCGCGGGTCGTCGGGGTCGTCGATGGTGATGAGCTCGGCCACGGGGTGATACTGCCTTGTCCTGGTCGGGGGGTCGTCGGCGTGCTGGTGGGGGGCCGGGCGGTTACGGGCCGACCGTCACGACATCGCCGATGACGATGACGGCGGGGGGCCGTATGCCCTCGGCCTTGACGCGCTCCCCCACCGTGGCGAGGGTCGCGTCGACGCGGCGCTGGGCGGCGGTGGTACCTTCCTGCACCACGGCCACGGGGGTGTCCGCGGCGCGGCCGTGGCCGATGAGGGTGGCGGCGATCGCGCCGATGTTCTCGACCGACATCAGCAGCACGAGCGTCCCGCGCAGCCGGGCGAGGGCCGCCCAGTCGACCAGCGAGCGCGGGTCGTCCGGGCCGACGTGGCCGCTGGCGACGGTGAACTCGTGGGCCACGCCCCGGTGGGTGACCGGGATCCCGGCGGCGCCGGGGACGCTGATGGTGCTGGAGATGCCGGGGACGACGGTGCAGGGGATGCCGTGCTCGGCCAGCGCCTGGACCTCTTCCATGCCGCGGCCGAAGACGAAGGGGTCGCCGCCCTTCAGCCGGACGACGGTCTTCCCCGCCCGGGCGTGCTCGACGAGCGCGTTGTTGATGGCCTCCTGGGCCATGAACCGGCCGTAGGGGATCTTCGCCGCGTCGATCACCTGGACGTGCGGGGGGAGTTCGTCGAGCAGGTCGCGGGGGCCGAGGCGGTCGGCGATGACGACGTCGGCCTCGGCGAGCAGCCGGCGGCCGCGCACGGTGATGAGGTCCGGGTCGCCGGGGCCGCCGCCGACGAGGGAGACGCTGCCCGCGCCGGTGCCCCGGCCGCGGTAGCGCGGTGCGGCCAGCGAGCCGTCGCGCAGGCCCTCGACTATGGCGTCGCGCACGGCGGCGGAGCGGCGGGGGTCCGAGCCGGTCAGCACGGCGACGGTGACGCCCTCGCTGCGGCCGGTGGCCGGGGTCCAGGCGGAGGCCGCGGCGGCGTCGTCGCTGCGGACGGCCCAGACGCGGCGGGCCTCGGCCTCGGCGGAGGCGGCGGCGTTGGCGGCGGGGTCGTCGGTGGAGATCAGGGCGTACCAGGCGCCGTCGAGGTCGCCGTCGCGGTAGCGGCGGCGCTCCCAGCGCACCTCGCCGGCCACGGCCATCGCCTCGACGGACGGGGTGGCGGACGGCGAGATCAGCAGGACGCGCGCGCCCGCGGCGACCAGGGCGGGCAGCCTGCGCTGGGCCACTTGTCCGCCGCCGAGGACGACGACGTGCCGCCCGGTGAGACGCAGTCCGACGGGGTAGGCGGCCGGGTCGGAGTGCTGGGCGTGCTCAGCCATGGCGGTGCTGCTCTCCTCGTGCGATGCGCTGGCCGCTGCGGCACTGAAGCGGCTGGTGAAGGGGCACGGCCCCTGTTGGGGGACACCTTACGGGGCGGCTGCCCCGGGCATCTCGCGGACCGTCGGAGCCGGGCGGCGGAGCGGGCCGGGACCGCGCCGCCCCCGGCCGCCGGGGGCGGTCGGGGGTCGGGGGTCGGGGCGTGTCGTGCGGGGTGCCCGGTGCCGGGCGGGCGTCAGCCCTTCTCGGTGACGCCGGCCGAGTCGAACGTCGCCACCTCGTGCATGGCGCGGGCGGCGCTCTGCACGACCGGCAGGGCCAGCAGCGCGCCCGTGCCCTCGCCCAGGCGCAGGTCGAGGTCGACCAGCGGCCGCAGGCCGAGCTTGGTGAGGGCGGCGACGTGGCCGGGCTCGGCGCTGCGGTGGCCCGCGATGCAGGCGGCGAGCGCCTCGGGGGCGATGGCGCGGGCCACGAGGGCCGCGGCGCCCGCGCTCACCCCGTCGAGGATCACCGGGGTGCGCAGGGAGGCGCCGCCCAGGATCAGCCCGACGAGCGCGGCGTGCTCCAGCCCGCCGACCGCGGCGAGGACGCCGACGGGGTCCTTGGGGTCCGGCTGGTGCAGTTCCAGGGCGCGCCGCACGACGTCGATCTTCCGGGCGTGCATCTCGTCGTTGATGCCGGTGCCGCGGCCGGTGATCTCGGCCGGGTCGGCGCCGGTGTAGACGGAGACGAGGGCGGCCGACACGGTGGTGTTGGCGATGCCCATCTCTCCGGTCAGCAGGGCCTTGTTGCCGGCCGCGACCAGGTCGCGGGCCGTCTCGATGCCCACCTCGACGGCGCGCAGCGCCTCCTCGCGGGACATCGCGGGGCCGGCGGTGAAGTCGCTCGTGCCGGGCCGGATCTTGCGGGGAATGAGGCCGGGCGTGCTGGGGAGCTCGCCCACGACGCCGACGTCGACCACGCAGACCTCGGCGCCGACCTGGTTGGCGAAGGCGTTGCACACGGCGCCGCCGCCCAGGAAGTTGGCCACCATCTGGGAGGTGACCTCCTGCGGCCACGCGGTGACGCCCTGGGCGTGCACGCCGTGGTCACCCGCGAAGATCGCCACGGCGGCGGGCTCCGGGATGGGCGGCGGGCACTTGCGGGACAGGCCGCACAGCTGCGCGGAGATGATCTCCAGCATGCCGAGGGCGCCGGAGGGCTTGGTCATCCGCTTCTGGCGCTCCCACGCCTCGCCGAGCGCCTTGGCGTCCAGCGGGCGGATGCCGCGCAGGGTCTCGGAGAGCAGGTCGTGCGGGTCCTCGCCGGGCAGCGCGCGCCGCCCGTACGTCTCCTCGTGGACGACCCAGGACAGGGGGCGGCGCTTGGACCAGCCGGCCTGCATCAGCTCGGGCTCGTCCGGGAACTCGTCGACGTAGCCGACGCACAGGTAGGCCACGACCTCCAGGTGGTCGGGCAGGCCGAGGGCGCGGACCATCTCGCGCTCGTCGAAGAAGCTCACCCAGCCGACGCCGAGGCCCTCGGCGCGGGCGGCGAGCCAGAGGTTCTCGACGGCGAGCGCGGAGGAATACGGGGCCATCTGCGGCTGGGTGTGCCGGCCGAGGGTGTGGCGGCCGCCGCGGGTCGGGTCGGCGGTGACGACGATGTTGACCGGGGTGTCGAGGATCGCCTCGATCTTCAGGTCCTTGAACTGCTTGGCGCGCGCCTTGGGCAGGGACTTCGCGTAGGCGTCCCGCTGGCGGGCGACCAGTTCGTGCATCGTGCGCCGGGTCTCGGCGGAGCGGATGACGACGAAGTCCCAGGGCTGGGAGTGTCCGACGCTGGGCGCGGTGTGCGCGGCTTCGAGGACGCGCAGGAGCACCTCGTGCGGGACGGGGTCGGTGCGGAAGCCCTGGCGGATGTCCCGGCGCTCGCGCATGACGCGGTGGACGGCCTCGCGCTCGGCGTCGCCGAATCCGACGGCGGCGGGGCCGGCGGGCTCGACCGGCTCGGCGGGCTCTTCCGGTGCCTCTTCCGGTGCCGACTCCCCCGGTGCCTGCTCGGCGGGGGCCGCGGCCTCCGGCTCGGCGGCCTGGGGCTCCACGGTCTCGGGGGCGGCGGCCTCAGGGGCCACTGCTTCGGGCGACGCGGCCTCGGGGGCTGCGGGCGCGGGGTCCTGCGGGGCCTCGGGGGCGGCTTCGGAGGCGAGAGCCTCCGGCTCGGGGGCGGCCTCGGGTGCGGCCGCTTCGGGCTGCGGGGCGGGCTCGGGGGCCGGCTCGGCCGACACCTCGGGCTGGGCCTCGGATGCGGCGGCGACGGGCTCGGCGTCGGCCGTCACCGCCTGCGCGGGCTCGGCGGGCTCGGCGGGCTCGGCGGCGGGCGCCTCGACGGGGGCCACGGCCTCCGGCTCGACGGCCTCAACGACGTCGGTGACCTCGACGGCCTCAACGACCTCGGTGGCCTCAGCGGCGGGCGGCTCGGCCTGCTCGGTCACCGGCGTGACGGCCGGGGCCTGGGCGACCTGCTGCGCCGGTTCGGCGGCCGGGGCCTGGGGCGCGGCGGCCTCCGGCAGGGCCTCGGCGGCCGGTTCCTGCGCCACGACGGCCTCGGGGGCCGGCTCGGCGGCGGGCGTCTCGGGTGCCGGCGCGGGAGCCGCCTGGGCCTCGGGCTCGGTCTCGGTGGCAGGGGCCTGCTGGGGAGCCGCGGCGGCCGGTGCCGGCACCTCGGCGGGGGCGTCCGCCGGTGCGGGGGCCGCCACGGCGCCGGCCGGGGCGGGCTCGGCCTCGGCGGGTGCCTCGGCCGGGGCCTCCTGCTGCACGGGCTGGGCGACGGGCTCCGGCACCGCGACCGGCTCCGGCTGCTCGGGCACCTGGGCCACCGGCTCGGGGGCGGCGGGCACGGGCTCCACGACGGCCGGGGCCTGCGCCTCGGCGACGGGCTCCACGACCGGAGCGGGAGCGGGCGCCTCAGGCAGCACCTCAGTCGTCTCAGGGGTCTCCACGGCCTCAGGGGCCTCGACAGCCTCAGGGCTCTCGACGGCCTCAACGGCCGGCGCCGGGACGGTCTCCGCGACGGCGGGCGCGGGCTGCGCCTCGACGGCGGACTGCGCGCCGGCGGCGGGCGGCGCGCTCTCGGGCGCCGGCTCGACGACCGGGGCCTGCTGCTCCGGCACGGCGGCCGCGGGCACGGCTACGGGCTCCACAGGGGCCTCGGGCGCGGCCTCCGCGACAACGGCTGTCTCCGCAACAGGCGCGGTCTCCACGGCGGCGGGGGCCTGGACGACGGGCTCCGCGGGCGCGGGAACCGGCTCCGCGGCGGCGGGAGTCGGCACCTCGGCAAGGGGCTCGGCAACGGGCGCGGCAACGGGCTCGGCGACCGACGCGGCAACAGGCTCGGGCTGCGCGCTCTCCGGCGCCGGCTCGGCCGCGGGGGCCTCGGCCACCGGCGCGGGAAGGGGCGCGGGCGCCGGGTCCTGGGCTGCCGCGGCGGCCGGCGCGGCCTCCGCGACGAGGCGGGCGATCGCCTGCTCGGCTGCCTGCGGCACGGACGGCACCGGCGGCTCGGCGGCGGGCGCGGGCGCCTGCTGCGCGTCGTGCTGCGCCGGGGCGCTCGCCACGGCGGGTGACGGCACATCAGCGGCGGGCGCGGGGACGGGCTCGGCCGGCGCCTGGGCGGCGGGCTCCGTACCCGGGGAGGGCTGCGGGAGGCTTTCGGCGACTATCGCGTGTCCCGCCTCGGGCACCTGCTCGACGCGGTCGGCCGTGGCCGTGCCCGCGCCGCCCTGCGGCGGGACGAAGGCGACAGCGGGCCCCTCGGCCGGTGCCTGCGCCACGGCCGGGGACTGCTGCGGCTGGGCATCCCACGTGCCCGGCTGCTGCTGCGGGACCTCGCCGAGCCGCGGGACGGCCTGGCCGGCGCCGTCGGTGTCGCCGTGCGTGACGTCGAGGTACTCGGGGCCCTGCCCGGGGGCCGGGGTGAGGGGCCTGGCGGCAGCGGCGGGGGGCGGGGTGGCCGGGCCGCGGTCGGCGAGGGAGCGCACGACGCCGCCGGTGGGGTCGGGCACGGGCGGTCCCATGTGCAGCGGGCGCCGCGGGGCCGCGGGGGCGGCCGGCGGCGTGCGGACGTCGCCGAAGTCGACGGAGCCGGTGTCCCGGCCGCCGGTCTCGTGCGTGCCGCCCTGGACCGGTGTCTGGTCCATCCAGGCGCCCTGGGCGCCCGGCATCAGCAGCAGGTCGTCCTCCTCGGCACCCTCCGCCTCACCGGCGTCGGTGTGGTCGAGGAAGGTGAACGCGGTGGGAGCGCCGGGATCGGCAGGGGCTACGGCTTCCGTGGGGAACGGCTGGCCGGGCAGCGCGCCTGCGTTCTCCGGCTGTCCCTCGCCCGGGAACTGGCCGGTGTCGGTCATGCGTACCCCTCGCCCATCGGTAGTGCTCCTTCCAACCGCTCACGCCCATAGTCAAGAACGAGCGTCCATGCCTCGCGGCACGTTGCATGTCGCCCGCCCCTACCTTGCCGTGCTCCCGCCAAAAGGAGGGTGCGTTCGGGACATTGACGACTGTGGTGTCGGACACCGAAGGGCGGTACAACGATCCGCCAGCCTACCTCCCACCGGGAAGGGCCAGGTCACAGGTGGGTTCGGCGTCCGCTCAGCAGGAAGACCACGGACCGCTCGCGCTCCGTCCAGGCGGTGGTGTCCAGGTCCACCGCCTGGAGCAGCGCGCACTCCACGGCGTACCCGCCCTCGGCGAGCGCCCGGCCGACGGCCTCGGCGTCGTCGCGGTTCGCGGCGTGGGCGACGATCCGCTCGGGGCGGCGCTCGGCGCACGCGGCGACGACCGGGGCGCCGCCGCCGCCCACGCGGACGACGTCGGGCTCGGGGAGGTCCTCCAGGACGTGGGGCGCGGTGCCGTGGACGACCTGCAGTTGCACGCCGTGGTGGCGGGCGGCCGATATGGCGCGCCCGCAGGCGTCCGCGTCGCGGTCCACGGCGATGACGGCGGCGCCGAACCGGGCGGCCTCGACGGCGGCGGCGCCGGTGCCGGAGCCGATGTCCCACACCAGGTCGCCCACGCGGGGGCCGAGCCGGGCCAGTTGGGCGGCCCGCAGCTCGGTGGACTCGCCCTCGCCGGGGGTGCCGCCGTAGGCGCCGGCGGGCAGGGCCCAGCCGCGGGCGGCCGCGGGGCCGGGGTCGCGGCCGGCGATCCAGCCGGCGCCGGGGGTGCCGGCGCCCGTGCCGCCGAGGACGATGACAACGTTGGGGTCGCGCCAGGCGTGGTCGGCGGCCTTGTCGGAGGTGAGGACCGTGACCTGCTCGCGGGCGGTGCCCAGTTCCTCGCAGATGACGAAGGTGCGGTGGACGGGGCCGAGCAGCAGGGCGAGTTCGGCGGGGCCGGCGCCGGGTGAGGTGAGGACGGCGACCTTGGTGTGGGCGCGGCAGACGTTGACAGCGCGGCGCAGGTCGCGGCCGTGGGCGACGACGACCACGGCGTCGTCCCAGGGCATGCCGGCCCGGGCGAAGGCGGTGGCGACGGAGGAGACGGCGGGCACCACCTCGACCTCCAGGCCGTGCCGGGGTGCGCGCAGGGTGCGGACGACGCCGAAGAAGCCGGGGTCGCCGTCGGCGAGGACCACGGCGGTGCCGCGGTGGCCGGCGATGCGGCGGGCGGCGAGGTCGACGCTGCCGAGCCTGATGCGTTCGGCGGCCGGCGGGACCTCGGGCAGGGCCAGGTGGTGCCCGGCGCCGGCCACGAGGGTGGCGGCGGCCAGGGCGGAACGGGCCGCGTCCGTCAGCGGGGAGCCGTCCCACCCGATCACCGTGACCCGGTCGGCCATCGTCGTCAGTCTCCTGGGCTCGTGGGGGCGGGGCCCTCGGCGGGCGGGGGCAGGCTGAGAGTACCCCGGTTGGTCCGGACCGGAGCGGGCCGGTTCAGTGCCAGTCGGTGAAGGCGCCGGCGTAGTCGGAGCCGCCGGTCTGCTGCTCGCGCACCTCGTCGAGGTCTTCGGGGAGGAGGCTCCAGATGATGAGGTCGGTGCGGATCTCCGTCCACCCGCCGTCCTCGGTGCGGCTGCGCGCTATCCACGCGTTGCGCAGGACGCCTTCGCTGATGCAGCCGATCTTCTGGGCGACCTGCTGGGAGGCGGTGTTGTCGGCGGGGGTGCGCAGCTCGAGGCGCTCGAACTTCTGGTCGGCGAAGAGCCACTCGGCGACGGCGAGGACGGATTCGCAGGCGTAGCCCTCGCCGCGGGCCCAGGGGGCGACGATGTAGTCGATCTCGGCGGAGAGGGTGCGCCAGTCGAGGTGGTGCAGGTGCACACAGCCCACGAGGCGGTGGGTGAGGAACTCCGTGACCGCGAAGACGATTCCGCGGCCCTGGGTGCGCTCGGCGGGCGCCTGGCGCAGGGCCCAGTCGCGGGCGTGGACGGTGGTGAAGGGGTGGGGCACGGACGTCCAGGCGGTGACGAGTTCGTCGCTCATCATCTCCGCGAGGGCGGGTACGTCCTCCGCCTCGAACGGGCGCAGCACCAGCCGGTCCGTACTGATGGAGATGTCCGGGAAGGTGGATGTCATGTGCTGCTCCAACGCCGGGGAGGGTGGGCTCGGGGCGGGGCCGGCCCTGGGTTGAGTGCACCAGCATGCAGCATGGATACGTGGACGCGCCAAGCGCGTGGGCCCCGCGCACGCCGGTGGCGTGTGCGGGGCCCGAGGTCCGTGTGCGCCCGGGGCGCGTGCCCGGGGCCGGGGGTACCGGGTGGGGTCAGCTCTTGACCGGGCCGAAGGCCGGGAGGACGGAGCCGTCCTTGTACTTGTCCTCGATGAACTTCTTGACCTCGTCGGAGTTCAGGAGCTTGGCGAGCTTCTTCACCCGCTCGTCGTCCTCGTTGCCCTGCTTGACGGCGAGGAAGTTGGCGTAGGGGTTGCCGTCGGCCTTCTCCAGGGCGAGGGAGTCCTCGGAGGGCTTGAGCTTGGCGCCGATGGCGAAGTTGCCGTTGATGACCGCGGCCTGGACGTCGGCGAGGCGGGGGGCGATCTGCGGCGCCTCCAGCTCGATGAGCTTGAGGCCCTTCTTGTCCTCGACGTCGGCGAGCTTGGCGGTGGTGCCGGCGCCGGCCTTGAGGGTGATGACGCCGTTGTCGGCGAGCAGCTTCAGCGCGCGGCCCTGGTTGGAGGGGTCGTTGGGGATGGCGACGGTGTTGCCCGACTTCAGGTCGGAGAGCTTGTCGAGCTTCTTGGAGTAGAGGCCGAGGGGCTCGATCGCGACGTTCACGACGGGCACGATGTGCGTGCCGTTCTTCTTGTTGAACTCGTCGAGGAAGGGCTTGTGCTGGAAGAAGTTGGCGCCGACCTCGCCGGTGTTGGTGAGGTTGTTCGGCTGGATGTAGTCGTTGAGCTCCTTCACCTCCAGCTTCAGGCCCTCCTTCTCCGCCAGCTTGTCCTTGACGAAGCGGAGGATGGCGCCGTGCGGGGTGGGGCTGGCGGCGACGACGAGCGGGGAGCTCGCGTCGTCCTTGCCGCCCGAGGAGGAGTCGGAGGGCGCGCTGCAGGCGCTCGCGCCCAGGGAGAGGGCGGCGGCGGCCGCGACGGCGGCGGAGATCTTGATGATGTTGCGCACGAAGAGTGCCTCTTTCTTTTTCACACGAGTTCACGCGAGGTGGTGCGCCCGGCAAAGGGTCCGGGCTCGTGAGGGGGGTTGGTCAGGAGACCTTGGTCAGGGCGGTGGCCGGCTCCTCGGTCGCGGGGGTCGGGGTCAGGGGGGCCTCGGGGGTGCGACCGCGGCGCAGGCCGACGCGGAAGGATCCGGAGGCACGGGTGCCGCGGCCGGCGAGGCGGCGGACGACCAGGTCGCCGAGGAGCTGGACCACGGTGACCAGGACGATCAGCAGGACGACGGTGACGATCATCAGCCGGGTCTCGTACTGCTGGTAGCCGTAGGTGTAGGCGAGGTTGCCGAGCCCGCCGCCGCCGACGGCGCCGGCGATCGCGGAGTAGCCGATCAGGGTGATGACGGTGGTGGTGACCGCCGCGACGAGCGCGGGCAGGGCCTGCGGCAGCAGCACCTTGAAGATCACGGTCCAGGTGCCGCCGCCCATCGACTGGACGGCCTCGACCAGGCCGTGGTCGACCTCGCGCACGGCGGCTTCCACCAGGCGTGCGAAGAAGGGTATGGAGGCGATGGCGAGCGGGACGACGGCGCCCGTCGGGCCGATGGAGGTGCTGACGAGGAAGCGCGTGAAGGGGATCAGCACGACCATCAGGATGAGGAAGGGGAAGGAGCGGCCGATGTTCACGATCGCGCCGACGACCTTGTTCACCACGACGTTCTGCAGGAGGCCGCCGCGGTCGGTGAGGATCAGCAGGATGCCCAGCGGCACTCCGATCACGACCGCGTAGAACGTGGCCCACCACACCATGAACAGGGTGTCGAGGGAGTTGTTGTACAGCAGTGGCTGCATCTCGGACCAGCTCACTTGGCACCTTCCTGGAGAAGCTCGGAGCCCGCGGGCGCCGGGTGGGCGACGTCGGCGACGTCGACCTGGAGACCCTGCTCGCGCAGGAAGCCGATGGGCACGACGTTCTCCTCGAACCGGCCGGGCAGCTCGATGCGCATCCGGCCGATCTGGTTGCCGGCGACGGTGTCCATCGCGGCGCCCAGGATGGAGATGTCGATGTTGTACGTGCGCGACAGCTGCGAGATGACGGGCCGGGTCGCGGCCGCGCCGTGGAAGGTGACGTCGACGACCGTGCGGTCCGGGCCGGAGGGCTCGCCGCCGACCGGGAACAGCTCGGCGGCCAGCTCGGAGCCGGGGGTGGCCAGCAGCTCGGAGACGGTGCCGGACTCGATGACCCGGCCGTTCTTCATCAGGGCCGCGGAGTCGCAGATGGTCTTGACGACGTCCATCTCGTGGGTGATGAGGAGGACGGTCAGGCCGAGCTGCTGGTTGAGGTCGCGCAGCAGCTGGAGGATGGAGCGGGTGGTCTCCGGGTCGAGCGCGGAGGTCGACTCGTCGGAGAGCAGCACCTTGGGGTCGCCCGCCAGGGCGCGGGCGATGCCCACGCGCTGCTTCTGGCCGCCGGAGAGCTGGGCGGGGTACGCCTTGGCCTTGTCGGCCAGGCCCACGAGGTCGAGGAGTTCGAGGGCCTTGCGGCTGCGCTCCTGGCCGGAGATGCCGAGGATCTCCAGCGGCAGCTCGACGTTGCCCTGGACGGTCCGCGAGGAGAGGAGGTTGAAGTGCTGGAAGACCATGCCGATGCGGCTGCGGGCCCGGCGCAGGCCCGCGCTCGCCCGCTGGCCGCGTCCGGCGAGGGCGGTGAGGTCCTGGCCGGCCACGGTGACCGTGCCGGAGCTGGGGCGCTCCAGGAGGTTGACGCAGCGGATGAGGGTCGACTTGCCGGCGCCGCTCTGGCCGACGACGCCGTACACCTCGCCCTCGCGCACATGGAGGTCGACGCCGTCGAGGGCGGTGACCTCGCGGCCGCGTGAGCGGTAGACCTTTGTCAGGCCCGTAGTGGTGATCACAGGGGTTTCCGTCACTGTCGAGTGCGCGGCGTTCGTGGTGCCGGCACGGGCATTCATTGCGGAACGCGGCATCGGTGATCCCCGGCGGGCGCGTGGCGCGGCTTCGGGGTTCGTCCTGGTGACGCGGGGCGGAGCGGTCCGGGCCGGGTCCTTTGCGGGGACTGCCGGACAGGGGCTCTACGGGTCTCGCTTCGGGGCGCGAGGCACGGAACGGGGGCCCTCAGCGGTCACACATTCGACACATGCAACGAGCACCGGGCGTCGTGTTCGCCTCGGTCGCAAAGGTGCGGCTGCTCGTCGTGGTCATGCGGGAAGTAAAACAGAAGGATGTGCGACACGGCCAAGCCTGTCCGAATAGCGGACAGAATCGGCCACGCCTTGGACGCCGCGCGGGGCGCGGTGCGCCTCCCGCGGCGGCCTCGGCGCCATCGCCCGTGGCCTGCGCGGATACCGGCCGGAGAGCCCCGGCGCGACCGCTCCCGGCAGCCCGGTCCGGGGGCGGGATGTGGCCAAGGCCACGGACCCGGCCCCGCCTCCGGTCCCCCGGCGATCCGGTGGAGCGACACGGTCCGCCCACTCTCCCGCGCGGGGCCGCGCGCAGGGCGGGCCCGGCCGCCTATTAAAGTCGTCCCATGCTTGTCAAGCCCCATTCGCACGCCCGCGCCGCGCGGGGGCCACGGTGATCGACGCGCTGACGCTCGCGGTCGGCGTGGCCGCCCTCGCGCTGGCCGCCTGGTGCGGCTTCGCCTTCTCGCGCGACCAGCCCACCAAGGACTGGCACTTCCTCGCCATGGCCGTGGTGTCCGTCCTGGCGCTCGTCCAGCTCGTCGTCGGCCTGGTGCACCTCGGCGGCGGCGACGAGCCCGCGAAGGGCACCACGATCTTCGTGGCCTATCTGCTGGGCTCGGCGGCCACCGTCCCGGCCGCCGGCTTCATGTCGCTCGCGGAGCGGACCCGCTGGGGCTCGGCCACCGTGGCGGCCGGCGGCGTGATCCTGGCCGTGCTCGAAGTGCGGCTGTACGACATCTGGGGAGGCTGACCGTGACAGAACCCGCTACGCCCGCCAAGCCGGCCGTCAACCTCGGCGAGGGGCCGGGCCGGCTGCTGGTCTGGCTCTACGGGGTGTTCACCGTGGCGGCGGCGTCCCGCTCGGTCGTTCAGATGATCGTGGACTTCGGCCGGGCGCCGCTCGCCTACGTGCTGTCGGCACTCGCCGCGGTGGTGTACGCCTTCATCACGTACTCCCTGGTCCGCGGCGGACCGACGGCCCGCAGGGCGGCGCTGGTGTGCTGCGCCGCCGAGCTCGCCGGTGTCCTGGTGGTGGGCACGTGGACGCTCCTGGCGCCGGGCGACTTCCCCGACGCGACGGTCTGGTCCGACTTCGGGATGGGCTACCTCTTCATCCCCGTCATCCTGCCGGTGACGGCCATGGTCTGGCTGCGACGGGCGGCCCCCGGCGGCGCGCGCTAGGGCGTGTCTTACGCCCTAGGAGCCGACCGCGGCGGGCTCGGCGAAGCCCTGTGCGGTGCGGCCACGCCCGAAGGGGCGCGGGGAACCGCGCGACCGGCCACCGCGCACCCGCAGACGACGCGCCGACCGCCGGCAGACCGTCAGGCGCTCGCCGCGAAAGCGGGCTCGCTGCCGGCGTCCGTCGTGGACCCGACGCTCTTCTCCAGCGTCACCACGGTGAGTTCGCGGGTGACCCGCTCGGCGCCGACCTGCGCGTAGCCCCATTTGCGGTAAAGACGCAGACCGCCCTCGCTGCGGGCGCCGGTGGCCAGCCGGAACCGCCGGGCGGACCGCTCCCGCGCCAGCCGCTCCTCGACGGCGCCGAGCAGCCGGCCGCCCAGGCCGTGCCGCTGCATCCTGGGGTGCACGATCAGCCCGGTGATCAGGGCCGTGCCCTCCGGGTCGACCGTGCCGCGCACCGAGCCGACGACCTCGTCGCCGAGCCGGGCCACCAGCACACAGCCGTCCGCGAGCTCGGACCGCAGCGCGGTGAGGCTCTGGGTGAGGGGTTCGATGGAGTAGTCGCCGTAGAGCTCGGCTTCGCTCTGGTAGCAGAGGTACTGGAGTTTGAGGATCTGCTCGGCGTCGTTCTCGGTCGCCGCAGAGATGGTCACGCTCATGCCCATGTGGTCCGCCTCCCCTTTTCGGTTCGGTCCGCCCTGACAGGAGCCGTCGCGGGTACGTCGCCTCCGTGGCGCCGGTTGTCTAACGCTCCTTTCCCCCTCGTTCAGGAGACGCAACCTCCGCCGTGAGCATTCTGCGCAGGCAACCCAGGCAACGGGAACGTACCGGCCCCAAAGATCCTTGTGAGATACCCAACTCGCCTGCGATTTCGCGGTAGGTCGGGTCGTGGCGGGACAGCAGCGCGCTCAGCAGCCGGGGGCACCGGCCGGGCAGCCGGCGCACCGCGGCCCGCAGCGCCCGGCCCTCCTCGGCGGCGAGGACCGCCTGTTCGACGCAGGACCCGGGGCGGCCCGGCGGTTCGCCGGCGGTGGGGTCGTAGGGCACCTCGCGGCGGGTCCGGCGGCGGGCGACGCGGGCCTCGGCGCGGACCGCGGCGCGTAAGCGCAGGGCGGAGAGGGCCGGCCGGCTGCGGGCGGCCCTCTCGCTCAGCAGCCGCACCCAGACATCCTGTTCGAGGTCGGCGGCCTCGACGCCCGCCGCCGGTGCCTCCGCCGCGCACTCCGCCGCCAACAGCGGGCGCAGCGCGGTAAGAAGATCGTTCGGTGTCATGCCCGGCGGGACGTGGCCGGACGCCCCGCCGGTTTCCGCCGGGGCACGGGGCCACCCGTCCGTGTGAGGACGGGGGCCGCGTGCTGACGGCAGGAGACCGACGGGGCCGGGAGGAGACGCTTACTTCTTGACGAAGTCCGCGCGAGCCAGGGCCGCGGTGTCCGGATTATCGGAGAAGATCCCGTCGATGCCGGTCGCGAAGTACCGCTTGAACGCGCCGAAGGCGTCGCCGTAGGCGTTCGGGTCGGTGCCGCGGCGGAAGTCGGCGGGCAGGAAGCTGTTCTCGTTGCGCATGGTGTACGGGTGCAGGAGCAGCCCCGCCGCGTGCGCGTCGCGGACCAGCGTGGTCTCGCGGGTGAGCTTGTCGTTCTTGTCCCGGGGGATGATCAGGTTCAGCCAGGGGCCGATGCCCTGGGCGAAGCCGGAGACCCACTTCAGCCCCTCAGGGGTGATGAGGTCGGCGACGGTGCGCGGGTCCTTGGCCTCGGTGAAGTCCCAGGGCCGGGTGGGGAGGTCGTCCAGCAGGAGCACCTTCGGGCAGTCGACGCCGAGCCGGTTCAGCCGCTGGAGGCTGCTGGGCTCGAAGGACTGCAGGAAGGTGAAGGAGTTCCGGCCGGCGCGCCCGTAGCGGCGCAGCAGCTTGGCGAGGCGCTCCTCCAGGCCGAGCCCGGCCTTGCGGAAGTAGGTGGGGTGCTTGGTCTCGACGTGCAGCCAGACCGTGCGGCCGCGCTTGCGGCCCTGCTCGTCGGCCCACTTCAGGACCTCTTCGAAGGTCGGCACCTGCCAGCGGCCGTCGTAGACGGTGTTGTGCTGCCGGGTGCCGGGGATGCGCTCGGTGGCCCGCAGCGTCCTGAGCTCGGCGAGGGTGAAGTCCTCGGTGAACCAGCCGGTGTGGGACTCGCCGTCGACGGACTTGGTGGTCTTGCGGGAGGCGAACTCCGGCCGCTTGGCGACGTCGGTGGTCCCGGTGATGTCGTTCTCGTGCCGGCAGACCAGGTGGCCGTCCTTGGTGGGCACGACGTCCTGCTCGATGACGTCGGCGCCGTTGTCGAGGGCGAACTGGTAGGAGCCGAGGGTGTGCTCGGGCCGGGAGCCGCTCCCGCCGCGGTGACCTATGACGGTCGGCTTGGGCAGGTCCTTGTACGAGCCCGGTCCCCCGTGCCCGCGGCCGTGGCCCGCACTCGGCCCCTGCGGCGCGGCCGCGGCCGTGCCCGTTCCGGCACCGAGGGCGACCGCCCCCGCGCCGAGGGCCGCCGCGGCTCCCAGAAGGGTTCGCCTGCCCGGCCGCTGTCCCTGCTCCATGAACGCTCCTTGCTCTGTGTATCCGGGCCCCGTGGGGGTACCCGGCGGACGCGCCGATCGTAGACACGTGCGACTTCCCGTGGGAGGCCGAAGGTCAAACGACGTGCAAACTCATGTCAACACTGTGTATCGGTGAAGAAAAGCCGGGGTGCGGGGATGCAGTACCGACGAGTATGGTCACTCCCTGCGCAGGCATGCGCCACCTCGACCATCACGACCGGAGGGCCCGTTGTCCCGCATCTTGCTCAAGGCGTTCCTCGGATTGCTCATGCGCGTCCTGTACCGCCCCAAGGTGGAGGGCGCCGAGCACATTCCGGGGTCGGGACCGGTGATCCTGGCGGGCAGCCACGTCACGTTCGTCGATTCGCTCTTCCTCGCGCTGCTGGTCAAGCGGCAGGTGTTCTTCATCGGCAAGGACGAGTACGTCACGGGCAAGGGCCTCAAGGGCCGGCTGATGGCGTGGTTCTTCACCTCGTCCGGCATGATCCCGGTGGACCGGGACGGCGGCCGCGGCGGTGTCGCGGCGCTGATGACGGGCCGCCGGGTGCTGGACGAGGGCAAGGTCTTCGGCATCTACCCCGAGGGCACCCGCTCCCCCGACGGCCGGCTCTACCGGGGCCGGACCGGCATCGCCCGGCTCACGCTGATGACGGGCGCGCCGGTGGTCCCGTTCGCGATGATCGGGATCGACAAGGTCCAGCCGGGCGGCAAGGGGATGCTGCGGATCGCTCCGGTGACGGTGCGCTTCGGTGCGCCGCTGGAGTTCACCCGCTATGAGGGCATGGACCGCGACCGCTACGTGCTGCGCGCCGTCACCGACGAGGTCATGAGCGAGGTCATGAGCCTGTCGGGCCAGGAGTACGTGGACGTGTACGCCACCAGGGCCCGGGCCGAGGCCGCCTGAGGCCGCCGCACTTGTGCCCCGGGCGGGCTGGTTCCCGCTGGGCTTCCGGCTGACCTGCTACTACTACCGCAAGGCGTACTACCGGGGCTTCTGGGCC